>CAZYHL010000146.1:0-5227 GCA_964646795.1 uncultured Syntrophomonadaceae bacterium | reverse complement strand
GCTGTAAAAGCCAGGGGTTGGAAAATGACACCCGGAACAGAATCAGGAAATTCTTCGTCCTCTAGTCTGTTTAAGATAACGGCAGCGACTGCAATTTGCCCTTCTATGGGTTCACCCCGGGCTTCGCTGTAAACAGCTCTGGCTAACAGTTCTACTTCCTGGTTACCAATGTCTAATTCTTCGTTTTTATCTTTCTCGTCATCAAAAGCGTTTTTAATCGCTTCGTCAGCATTTTCGCTTAAAGTTTTGGCATTTTCAACTACCGGTTCGGCTTTTGCCGCATGGTTATCCTTATTAGTTTGGGGAACTGAGATGAAGCTGCTTCCCTCTAATAGAGGAACCGCGAACAAAAACAGAGTAAGAATTCCGGCCATGATTTTGCCTTGCTTGTCCAGCATCGTATCACCCCTTTACCGTTATGATGCTGTCCTGTATTGTAACAGGGACAACTCGGTGATGCAAACCAGTGTAAAGGGAGAGGCCCACCGTTTGCTTGCTCTTTTCTCTGTCTCTCTTTATTAATATGGTTATCCTTATAATTGTGGCAGAGTCAGATGAAAAACTGTCGTAAGGTATAATTTTCTCCCGCTTCCTCTTTTAAATACAAGCTTGAATAGGTATAATAGAAATATTATTGAATCTCTTGCGAGACTGGAAAGGAACAGTTCCTTGGGGAGGATTTTATGAGGAAAGTCAGGTATATAGCAGGTATTCTTTTAATTCTTGCCGGTTTAGCAATAACAGGTTACTATGGTTGGGGCAAGGCTTCGAGTTGGTATCACCAGTACCGCTTGAAGCAAGAGTTTGAAAAGAACAGGCAGGAGAATGAAGTTGAAACGGAAGAACCCGTTCCCGAAGGCCCTCCCGAGGTGGTTATAACCCAGTGGGAACCGATGCGCCTATATATCCCGTCGATAAAATTGGATTATATTGTTCTTGCCGGAGATGTTATGAAAGAGAAAGATCTTGACAAGGGGCCGGTCCATTACGAGATGAGCGACCTGCCGAGTACGGAGGGAGGTAATATGGCTATTGCCGGGCATCGTGCCGGCAAATGGAACTTTTTTTTGCGGCTTGATGAGCTTGAGGTAGGGGATGAAATATACCTTGAAACCGAAAAGTACCGTTTTACTTACCTGGTGGACGAGGTATTTCTTGTAGACCCCAATGCCTGGTGGGTTATTGACTCTACGGACGAACCTGCCATCACCCTTACTACCTGCCATCCCAAGAACCGTGTTCCCACCCACCGCCTTATTGTCCGGGGTTATCTTGCGGAAGCCGAAGAAATAACCGGGGAAGCAGCTGAAGAATCAACCGAAGAATTGGCCGATGATACAGCCGTTGAAGCAGCCGAAGACCTTTAAGAAACAAGGTATAAAGGAGGCGTTTCCTCTGGATATAAAAAAATTAGGCGAGTTCGGTTTGATTAACCGTTTGACGGAAAAGATGCGGGAATATAACGGCTCAGTGCTTTTAGGCATCGGCGATGATGCCGCCGCCGTTAAGATAGATAAAGACAGTAATTTATTGGCTGCCAGCGACATGTTTGTCGAAGGCAGCCATTTTCTGCTTTCTATGCTAAGTCCCCGGCAGTTGGGGCACAAAGCATTGGCTGCCGGTATCAGCGATATAGCAGCAATGGGCGGGATTCCCCGCTTTACCCTGATTTCGGCAGGCTGGCCTTCATATGTGGATTTAGGCTTTACGGAAGAAGTATACAGGGGATTTCAAGCCCTGGCTTCCCGCTTCGAAGTGCAGGTTATCGGCGGGGATACCGTTAAATCGCCCCAAATCATTTTGGATATAATCGTACTTGGTGAGGTTAAAGGAGCTCCTGTTACCAGGGGAGGCGCAAAGCCGGGGGATCTGATAGCCGTAACAGGCAGGCTGGGGGCGTCCGGAGCGGGCCTCAATCTTCTTAAGGAGCCTGCGGCAAACAGTCTTTTAATACCGCCTGAAATCAGGGAATCCTTAATTAAAGCTCACCTCGAACCCTACCCCCGGGTAGAAGCGGCGGCTGTCCTGCGCCTGGGGAGAAGTCTTAACGCAATGATTGATATCAGTGACGGGCTTGCTTCAGAGATTAACCATATTTGTGAATCAAGCGGCACAGGCGCCCTTCTTCATGCTGATAAGCTGCCCGTGGATGCGGAAACCCGGGATGCCGCCCGCGCGCTTAAGCTCTCCTGGCTGGATTTGGCCCTTTACGGCGGAGAAGATTATGAATTGTTGGTTACAATGTCCAAAGCCGCTTTTACTGGGGCAAAGGAAGCGCTGATGCTTAGAGGGATAGAACTTACGGAGATCGGAGAGATCCTTCCGACAGAGGAAGGGATATTAATTGAAACAAACGATGGCGTATTCCCTCTGGCTGGTCGCGGTTTTAACCATTTCAGGTGACAGTACAAGATTATTAATTAGCTTTTAGAAACGAAAAAAATGCTCGCAAAATATTGATAAAATGAAGAAATTTTTATTGTTGCATATATAAGGAAATTATGATATTATATGATTGACATATTAATATTGAAAGCTTAGAACCTTAAAAGAAAAAGGCAAAACTGCTAAAAGGCAGAGACGCAAAGCTATGGGTCTAAGGCTCCTATGAGCTATGATCGCCAGGCTGCCAAAGATAAGGTTTAAAGTTTGTTTTGGTAACCTTACTTTCCGGTCGGCCGGAAAGTATTTTTTTTACAGAAACAAAGGCAATTTCAATTGGTACACACATATGTCAGCATATATAAAAATTCTTGTTAAAGGAGGTGGATAGTTTGACGGTAGGTTTAACAGATTAATACATTTTGAAGGGAGGTGATTGTTAAGAACATAATGTCTCTTAGAAATGTTAAATGCTGGAGTAGACAGGTTAAATAGGACAACATGGAATAACTTAAAAAAACATTATTTCTAGGAGGTTTAAAAATGAGTAAAATAATAAAGTATAAACGAATAAGTATACCGGTAATTGTTTTGTTAATAATCGCTTTGCTGACGGCCGGAGCTTTGGCGCAGGATCCCCCTGATCATGCTGACACCCAAGGCCCCCCTCCTCACTCTGGAAAATACGATACCGTAACGTCCCTAACCCCGGAAAGAGCGGCAGAGCTTTCCTCTGATGCGTGGATTAGCGACCAGGAAGCTGCGGAGGCGGCAATTATGGCTGATTTTGAGGCCGGCGACTATACACTGGAAAATCCCCTGGTTGTAGTCAATCCCTACGGCACCGCTCCCTTAAGCGCCCTGGTGCTTTTTGAGACAGAGGAAGAGGTTAGTGTAGACGTAGTGGTTAAAGGAAAAGAAGCAAGCGAAAATATCGAACACAGCTTCAGGCAAGAAGAAACGGATCACGTGATCCCTGTGTACGGCCTCTATGGAGGTGCAAATACAGTTGAAATCACCACCAGCGCCGGAGACAGCAGCGAAATTGCTATAAATACAGGCACCCTGCCCCAAACTGTACGTACTTTAACCCCAACAATCACGGTTGCGGGTGACGAAAGGATGTACCCCGGCATTACTTTTGCCGCAGTAAATAACTGGGCGACTAATGGGGTTGTGGTCGGTTTTGATGCCAAGGGCGATATCCGCAGTGTCCTGCAGAATACCGCCAGGTGGTGCCTGGTTCCTTTAAGCAACGGCCGGATTTTAGCAAGCTCTCCCAAGTTTGAGCGGAGCGCATATTTCTTTGCCGGCATCGTAGAAGTAGACCTGATGGGCAAAATACACACGGAAGTCCTGCGCAACGGTGTCCACCACGGCTATAGAAAACTTTTGAACGGCAACTGGATCGCAATTTCCGATAAGGTGGGCAGGGATACGGTAGAGGATCATATCGTCGAACTGGACGGCGAGACCGGCGAAGTGGTCAGATCCTGGGATATGCGCGAGTTATGGGATATGCACGATTATGTAGGCAGCCCTGGCCACAATTTCAATAGACAAGACTGGCTGCATATAAACTCCATCTGGCTTTGCCCCGGGGAAGACGCCATTCTGGTTTCCGGACGCCACCAGGATTCCTTCTTCAAGGTTGACCTGGGCAAGAGTGAAATAGTCTGGGTTATGACCGAAGACTATGAGCAGTACACCGATGAATTCAAAGAAAAGCTGCTGACACCCATAGGCGATGAATTTGAATACGTTTGGGGCCAGCATAATATTTCCATGATGGCTGACGGCAGGATCCTGGTCTTTGACAACGGTAACAACCGCTCCAAAGACCCCGACAATATGGTGCCGGCCAACCGAAATTACTCCAGGGTCGTTATTTATGAAGTCGATGAAGTAAACATGACTGTGGAACAAGTATGGCAGTACGGCAAAGAGAGAGGTACCGAGCTGTTCAGTAACTTTATTAGCGGTATGGACGCCTACGGCACCAACCACTTCCTCATGAACTTCGGAGGCAAAGTCCCGGCAACATTCGTAGAATGGCGAGATGGCGAGGTCATCTGGGAAATGAAACTAAACAGGAACGTCTTCCAGACAGAGCGTATAGATCTTTATGACTTCAACGAAAGCTACTACGAATTGGGTATGAACCCGGGCGAACAGTTAGGCACCCTCTTTACCTGGAAAGAAGGAAAAACCAACTAACTGTTGCCAACACATAAAAGGATAAAAAGCTTCTACAGCAAGCCTTCATTCATTTGAAGGCTTGCTGTTTTCAGGCAGAATTATTTGGTGTAGCCTTGTAAAGGCAACGGCCTGAGAAATTCGAAAATCAATCCTTTTCCCAATTTGACATACCTTTTCTACTACATTATAATTGGGTTAGTATTTATTTGTATCCGGAAGCAAGAAGAAAGCGAAGTATGCCAAAGAGTTTAGTGATACCCATAGTTTGAAGTTAAGGGTGCGTAGCTCAGGGGGAGAGCGCTTGACTCACATTCAAGAGGCCGCAGGTTCGAAACCTGCCGCGCCCACCATGAAAACAAAGAGCCACGGGAGAGTTGAATCCCGTGGTTTTGTTTGTTGTTGCTATCACACCCCACCTTTTTTTACTATAATCTAACGGCTTGGGCATAATATTTACAGGCAGATGCCGGTTGTTTTTCGCGGCAATGTGCCAATTTCAGCAGCGGGCTAACGCCTTCGTTTAGGCAGCGAGGATGGAAATGAATTTAGAGTCAGCGCATTTCTCGATTGCGCCAAGTAATAGCCTGCAATCCGAGGTGACTATGGTGGGAGACCAGTTTACGAATGGATTTATTGCCGGACTTAT
>CAZYHL010000145.1:0-5239 GCA_964646795.1 uncultured Syntrophomonadaceae bacterium | reverse complement strand
TTTCTATCTTTTTCTCTGTAGCTGACTGCTTATTCTCCTGTCCTGTGAAAGCAGCTATAATATTATCATTTGTTGATCTTCCAAATGTTGTAACATCTCCACTTACTTTCGGTTTAATAAACCCATTATCAATGACAGACTCTCTTTCCACAGAATAGAATTCATTAGCCCTGTGACCATCTCCCCAAGCATTAATAGCTTTATACACATATTGTATAACTTCTTCCCCTCTTTTATTTATATATTTAGTAGTGAGAATATTTCCTTCTCTATCTCTTACTTTCTCAAACAGTCCTTTATTAATATAAGAATAGTCTCCTATCTTACGCATTTCACTCTTCACCTTCTTTATTAAATCATTCTTCTTAAGACCTTTTCCATACTTTCTTATATTCTCGTCCGTATATAATTCGTCATATTTCTCCCACGTAAACACTATATGTTCAAAATTAGACTCTTTTGTCATACTCCATACATTCATTACGGGAGGTATTATACCTTTCTTAACTTTTGCTTTTATACGATTAGGAAGAAACTCCATAGAAGGGTTATATTTCCACCCATTCTTTGTTTCTACATATCTAGCTCTCATGTAAGGAACAATATTATTATTATTCCAATTGTTTCTCTGAAACACACTAAGTTTTACAAAATCTTTAATTGCTGGAATTGTCTCAATCTTAGCTATAGTGCTTTGATATATATCAGCGAAGTCTTCATAAGGAAGAACAGATGTAAATGATATACTCGATGTAGACAATCCACTCTGTAGTATAGCAAGACTAACTATCCTGTCATATAGTTTAGTTTTGCCTTTTAAGTAGTCTCTTATCTCTCTAAAAGCATATATAATATTGTTCTGATCATAAGCTTTATTCTGCAATCCTCTCACCTTTATATTATTAACACCTGTAAATCCCGGCTTTTGTGAAAGAATGGGTTTCAATATACCATCTTTACCAACTATATGATTATTAAATAAAGGATGAGAAGCATCTTTAGCAATAGATTCAACTAATCTCTTCATCTCTGTAGCTACTCCACCCTTCTCTATAAGAATTTTCTGTATGTCTTTGTTTAATCCTTTATCAACCTGTACAGCATAGTCAAACACATCACTCACTACCTTTCTTGCAATCTTTACAAAGTCTCTGTCATTCATATCAACATAAGGTTCAAGTACCTGTTGTATAATATTTCTAAGAATACCCTGATCAGATTTAAGAAATTGAGCTAACCCATTTCTTATGTCTTTTATAGTTTGTCCGAGCTTTCCTACAAATGAATTTGCCAATATATCATCAACATTACTTATCACTGTCTGTTGTGCCTTTTCTAATTGTTTAAATTTCTTATATACAAGGAAAGGGTCATTGAAGTTAGCTGTATCAAAATTAGAACCCTGTGTTACATAAAACATATGAGTTGCCATCTTCGCATATTTCAGAAATTCATCCAATATAAATTGCTGTTGTTCTTTTTGCCTGTCATTCAATTCATTTACACTTTTTCCTACAAGAGCCTCCAATTGTGTCTTTGAAGGAATAACATCTTCCTTGACACCAGAAAGTGATTTAGGTTGATATGTATCCTTCATATCTGAAACGAAGTTATCCATAAACAACCATGAATATCCTGCATTCTCTATACTTCTGAGATAATCATGTATAATAGGTTGATTCATGAAATATGCCACTGTATCTATGGGAACACCAATTTTTACTAAGAATAACCAAGTTGATACAACATTAGGAGTTGCTCCAAGTTCCATAATCCAAGGACCTTTTGATATGTCCACATATCCATCAATAAACTGTGATACAATATCAGATATATCCTGACCTGCAGCATTTTTAATCATAGACAAAGTAGCAACATCACCTACCCCATCCACATATATCTTATTAAACTTGTCAAATTTTATCCTGCAATCACCAAGCCAATATTGATCCTCTTCTGGAGCATTCATCAATCTGTCAGGATCAATATAAATAAGTTGTCTTTGATTAAGAGAATGATTAGTTTGGTTAACTGCAGCTATACCAATAGCATACTTACCTGTAACAAAAGCATGTCTTAGTCTTGACATAAATGTTCTGTCAAGCATATTTGCAGGATTAGTATAATCAAATGTATCTCCTATAACTTTCTTTGCTATTTTCTTACTCAACTCCTCTAATTGTTTAGCTGAGTTGGGAGTGGTAAGTCTTTTGAAATTAGAAGAATGTGACACTATATCCTGTAAAGATTGTACATATTCATTTTCCAGTGCTTCTCTACCATTCTGATAAAGAATATCAAGTTTACTGAATTGTTCAAATCCCATAAGTTCCTTAATCCTTACAAGCTCATCTATATAATCATTAGTGTAGAAGTCTTTCATCTCCTTCTGTCTGGCTGAAAGAATGCTCTTTCTCTCCATAGATATAGATTCACCTATCCCTCTTATAGCTCCCGATTTATTTTCTCTGTATTCAACAAGAGCATTATCTTTAGCTTCCTTTATACTTTCTACACTTGCCCCTAATGCAATAAGTTCTTCATTATATACAGAAACTAAATCTTCAAGAATAGTTTTAGATAAATCAAATTCACCACTCTCAAGCATATCTTCAGCCAACGTGAGATATTGTACAACTTCATCAGGACCTGATATATTATTATTATCTATCCAATCTCTCACCATAAAGAATTCATCCTTTATATAATCAGGGAGAGCCTTAAATATTGCTTTTCCTCTTACAAACAAATCACTTACATACACATCCTGATCTGTACCATCCATATCTATATCTTCATAAGATTGAAGAAGTTCATCATATGCTGCATATCTGACTTCATCTACCAAGTCACTATATAACCTGTTTATTCTTTTAAATTCAGGTTCATATTTATCTCTTATTTTCTTAATCTCATCTCTTGACAGGAATTTAGCATATTTTTTAATGTCCTTATTAGTTACATTCAACACCCAATCAGCATATCTTTCTCTTGCTGTAGAATTCTCATCAGTTTTGAGAGATATAAGTTTAGGTTTAATGGATATTCCAGATATAACATTCTTGAGGTAAATAAATAGTTTATCAATATCGAAGTCACTACCTGTCTTTCTCACTATAGCAGAAGGGATTATAACACTATCTCCAAACTCTTCAGGAAGGAATTGCTTTATTACAAATGATTCTATTGAGTTCTGCTTCTGTGTAGGAATACGGAAAGCCACACCTGCCAATATTTTCTTTCCTTCATCTGTTTCATTAAGGTATTTTAGGAGTTCTTCATCTGACATACTGCTATTGAACCATCTCCCTATCATTATCTCACATACCTGCTTTCCATCCTTTTCATAAAATCCTAATATGTCAGATACATATCCTTCTTTTCCATTTATATCAGCTTTTCTTGCTCTCACTTCCTCAAGAAATGATGAAGGTATCTGAACTTTTATACCACCTCTCACTTTCTGAGATACTACTTCTTTATCAGCTATAGAATAGAGTATGTTCCTTATCTGATGATATGCAGGAGTAGCCTCAATCAATGATTTACCTTCTTCAAAAGCATTAAGAGCATCACTGATATTATCATTTGCTTCTCTTTTCAACACTTCATCACGAAGAGTTTGAGCAGCCTGAGACATATCTGTTATAGAATATTCATATAACCCTTTCCTTTCATTATATGTCTCTCTTATACCAAGTCTGTTTAGTAAGTTTCTATATCCAACAGCAACACTAGCTTCTAATAACTGCTGATTATACTTTATACTCTTATATAAAGGAGACTTCTCCTTTTTATCATCCTCAGATAATTTGTTCCATTCCTTATATCTTTTTGTTATATCACCCTTAGTCTCAAAATCAACAGGTACACCAGCCTCCATATAATCCATAGTAGCAATCTTGGTAATCTGAGACCCTCTTGGAACCAAAGGTGTATCCTTAGAAGGTACTTCTGTCTGTACACTCATTATAGCAAAGGGTATATTTATTATAGCATTCTCAGAATATGGAGTATTATTGATACCTCCATTTTCATTATAATTGGAATGCATTCCTGTAACACCTACTTTCCTACTACTCTCAAATACTATATAATCTATTTTCTCATCAATCATTTTATTGTATAGAGAAATAGCATTTGAATCTTTTTTATTTCCAGCCTTGTTAATATCTGTTAAAAGTCTCATAGATATAGGATAGAGAGCAAATTTGTCTATCACTATATCATTATATGGATTTTTATTTCCTTTATTCCCTGCTACTACAGGTTTGAGTGGTGTGTAAGCACTTCTTACTCTTGGATTTCCTTTGTCTAATATAGATTGTTCTTCATCAGTTAATTTTACACCTTTTGAATTTTTCTCAAAAACCATATCATATCTATATTGAGACTCTTCTTTATCATTCCAATCTCCTATTCTTATTCTGAAATGTCTGTAAGCAGGAAAAGAAATTACACCACCTCCATCTGTTTCTCTGTATAAATCTTCATAACCTTCCAAATTCTCTGTAAAAGACCACACATCTTCATGTGTAGCTGATCTAAAATAATCCTGAGTGAAATTTATCCATCCGGGATCAGATTTCTTAAAATGCCTGTTCCAAATCCTATCGAAAGCAGCATTCATATTAGGAGAATTATTTATCAGAGTTTGTCTTGGAGAAAGAAACAACTTAATACGTTTTAATTCGTCACTGTATTGATAAGGATCTGAATATAATAATTTATGAAGCTCTGTATTAGCTATCATATAATTAGAGTTCATATAAGTGAGATAAACATTAAGTTCATCTTCTGTAAGATTTTCTTTTATTGATACATTATCAAATACATATCCCTCATCAGTAGAATTAAGTATTCCATAATTGAGTAATTGTTCTTTTGTTTTATTATTAAGATCATCTATATACTTTTCAACAGCTTTATCTATTTTGGACTTATATGCCTCATATACTTCTTCTGCAGAACGTTTATCTTTTAATATCTCATTATGCAAACTATCTCCAAGTATGGATTTGAAAAACCTCATCTCTTTTGCATTTCTACGCTTACCTGATATGGTAGCCATAGAACTTTCACGATCTTCTTTTGCAAGGTTAAACTCATCTATGAAGTAATCCCTGAATATAGAAAACAACATAGATTTATCTTCTCTTATATTCTTCATTGAAACAGGATTTCCCATATATATTGCCCATTCCATAGAAGCATCTCCCGGTACAAGATTAAGATAATA
>CAZYHL010000144.1:0-5264 GCA_964646795.1 uncultured Syntrophomonadaceae bacterium | reverse complement strand
TCTCCCGGAACCAAAAACGGGATTCCGGGGGGACAGAGAGTTATCATTTCCCCGGCAATTTTTCCTAAGGCATCCTCCAGCTTAACTGAAATAATTTTCGCTGCCGCGGCCGCCGCAGGAGTCAAGACCGGTACGGGTTTTGGCGGGGGCGGCAGGGCAGAAGGAAGGGAATCCGCAGCCGGCTTCACTGCGGCGGCAATCCTTGTCAAAGCCTTTTCCAAGGCAGTAAAATCTTCTTGCTTATGGAAAAGAGAAAAGATAAGCAGAACATGGGTACTGCCGGCCAGTTCAACCTCTATGCCTTCCCGGCGCAGTGACCGGGCCAGTTCTAATCCCGGCATATGCAAGGCCTTAGATGAAATAACCAAGCGTAAGGGATCCTGCCTAAAGCCCTTAACTTCCGGGAGAAAAAGGTTTCCCGCCTCAAGCTTGCCTTTTAATCCCGCCAAATGGAACAATACCTTTTCAAGTTTTCCTCTTCCCTCCATGGCTAAAAAACGGCGGGCTTCATCCAGGGAAACCATTATCGGATAAGAAGGGCTGGAGGTTTGAATCATGTTCAGAATAAAATCCAAGCGGGAAAAATCAATTTTACCATCGCCGATATGAAGCATCGCCCCCTGGGTGAGAGCGCCGCCGCTTTTATGAGTGCTCTGGATCCACATGGAAGCTCCTGCTTCACCCGCTCCCTGCGGTAAACCGGGACTAAGGGTAAAATGTGTACCGTGAGCTTCATCCACTACCAGGGGAACTCCCTTTTCCAAAGCTTTTTTACCGATAGCGGCCAGGGAGGCGCAATAACCATGATAACCGGGAGAAGTAATAAAAAGAGCAGCGGCGTCGGGATGTGCCTCCAAAGCCGCTGCCACATCCTCCGGTGAAACATTGACAGGGATATCCTCCCGGTAAGCTACCGGCAGGTAATAAGGCTCCGATCCCGCCAAAATAAGCCCGCTGTAATGGCTTTTATGGGCATTGCGGGCCAAGAGGACTTTTTTACCTTTCCCTCCGTAATATAGATGGCTGGCTAAGATTCCTGCCGTGGCACCGTTTACCAAAAAGTAAGTCCGGTAGGCTCCAAAAAAAGCGGCGGCCAGCTCCTGGCTTTCCTTGATGGGCCCGGTGGCGCAGTGAAGGTCATCCAACCCCGGTATCTCCGTCTTATCCAAGGCAAACATGCCCGGTGCCTCCGTTTCCTTAAAAGCAGGCAAACCCCGGCCCAGATGAGCGGGAACATGAAAAGGAACCCTTCTTTTTTTTTGATTATTGTTTAAAGCGTCCAGCAGCGGCGTTTTCTTTTGATCCAAATCAAACCCTCCCGCAAACAATCACAATCCCTATGCATAAGTTAATCATTTATCGGCTCTTTCCTTCCCTAAAAGCAAATTAAATAACAGGCGGCATTAAAAAAGAGCCTTCTAGACAAAAGGCTCTTCCCCGGCTGTTCCCGCATCAGGAAGCGCATAAAACCGCTTTCAGCCTTTCCAGGCAGCAGAGGTAAAGTTCTCCTGCCACCGGAAGAGTTAACAGGAGCCTCTCGCAGAAAGAACAGATAAATACTGCCTCAAAGCTTAAGCCTCTGGGCTGAGACAGGCCGCAAAGGGAACAGTATTTTTGAGGGGGCATTTCTGTCACCGCCTTTTATTTGATAAATTAGTGTTTCTCCATTCTTGTTCCAGTATATGCGGTTTGCTACCGGAAGGATAAAAACCCCTCATTTGAGGGTGCGTCTTAGGGATTTGTAATCCCGGAAAAATATCGGCATAGTTGGTATGTATGTACCGGCTATGCCGATATTTCTGGGTAATATACCCCGCAGGGTCGGTGGACTGTCATATTGCAAACAATCCACCGACTTTCAGTATTATTCGTTGCCTTCAGCGCCAGCCATTTTCAAGACTTTCACGGCTTCATCGCGGACAAGCACACCGTCTATACGCTCGTGAGCGGCAAAGCCAATCATGCTGAAAACGACGTACTTTTCTGTAAGAATACGCACCGACAGCGGCTTTCTTTCGAGAAGCCAATTACATAACTGTTTACTACTTCAGGTGTCTAGATGATACATTATTAACAATCTAATTATTGTATTTAGTATAAACACAGTCATCACTGTTATCTGTAATGGTCTCGGTCGAGTTGTCGTATGTCATCTCGAAGGAACGCCCGTCGTCCGTCGAAGTGAAGGTGATTATGTTTCCGTTAATCGAGTACGTCATTTCCGAAGCCCTGTCGATGACATAATCTCTAAACCAATTTGGGGGAAGCCCATATACGGTGAAGGTATAAACGCCATCATCGTAGGTATAAGTTTCAGCAGCTTCAACCTCATATGTATGCTCCCAAAGCTCAGCGTCATCTATTGTGGCAAAGTAGGCTTTGCCACAATAGAATACGATGTAACGTTGACCTTGGTCGCTCCAGTTTCCCGGCAGAGCAGACGCTACTACAGCTACCAGTTCACCATTTTTCTGCGACTCAGAACCTTCGTTGTATGCTGCTAACCATGCATTTACTCTTTCGGAAAAATCGTCGGGTATTGGGAGACAGTAACAACGCTCAATCAAATCCGCCGTCTCGTTGTACTTTTCGGCGGCTTCATCGAAATAACGCTGTGCTTCTTCATAGCCCATAAGGGCTTCAAGACCCGCGAGCGCAGTACCCAAAGCTCGAAATCTGTCAGCAATCGCCCCGATACTGCTCACCACATTTTCCGTTATCACAAGAGCGCCGTCTTCATTTTTATTTTCATTAAGCAGGGAGGTAAAATCCTCCGAAATAGCGATATATTCGTCTAACAAATGTTTTGCTTCATAAAAGTAGTCACCCTCATA
Source organism: uncultured Syntrophomonadaceae bacterium (assembly GCA_964646795.1). Taxonomy (GTDB): domain Bacteria; phylum Bacillota; class Dethiobacteria; order PWVN01; family PWVN01; genus CAZYHL01. The sequence continues at coordinate 2,430 of CAZYHL010000144.1, read as the reverse complement.
CGCTCCGAGAATTACATCATCCTGTAGGGGAAGGTAATTATACGAAATCGGCTCAGGGTCAGGGAACGGTAAATCGAGATGCTCGCATAATGAATCTAAGTACAGGTAAAGTCTCTGAAGAAATTTCACATATTCACGCCGGGTCATGTTGAAACAATTGTCAATATCAAGATAGAGAGAGCAGGCTTCATCGCAAAGCCGCGCAGTTTCACCTGTCGTTTTTGTTTTGGCTTCCTCTATGAATTCAACGGTTTTTTCTATTTCCTGATCACTTCTTTTAATATTCATGATATCCTCAAAGCTGAAAAGAAACATTTCGTCTCTCGTAGTAAAATTGAAACTACCATAAAACCTCAGGAAGTCCTCTTCAACCAAGGTCAGTTGCTCACGAAGCTGTGCTTCGGATAATTGCTCGGGCGTCTCTGACTGCTCCGGTGTGTTTGTGATTTGCTGCCCTCCGCACCCCGATAACAGGGCGAAGCACATCACTGCCGCCAAAATCAATGCCATCAGTTTTTTCATGTTCATATCCTCCTTTAATTCTTGGAATGACAGGTTTACTGCCCTATTCATGTAAAATCGTCATAAAATACGGTTTGCGCGCCTGTTTCATAGCGGAACCGTTCCGCCATGGTTTGAGCGGTCGCTCTGCTCATCGGTTCATGGAGCAGCGTCATTTGTTTTTTGCTTGTCTGTGTGCCGTATACCAGCTTCAAGCAGTCCCGCCCGAACTCCACGCGCCACAAGCGCTTTGCTTTCATGTTGAATTGAACGACGCGGGAATCCGCAAGAACGCCGAAGTAGGACACCACAATTTCCGCTTCCGTCTCAGGTGACAGGCTTCCGTCCTCCTGCGCCAGCTTGACGGGAGATATTTGAAACAGGCTGTTTTCCGGATAAGCCGTGCAGCGCGAAACGCGGCAGCCTTTCGTATGCAAAGACCGACAAGGATACAGGTCGCTGCGGCCAGCAACAATGCCCCCACAAAGCGTTCCAAAGCCCCCCCGCAAAAAGTGGCGGCAAATAACGCGATTGTCCACAGAGCCAAAGGAGGCAAGAAAAATACACCGCTACCAACAAGACAAACCGCCATGCTAATCAGCATCATTTTTCGAGCACTCGCCGGTGATTTAACGATGAATCCGCAGAGAAACAGCCCGATGGCGTGACAAATGATCGCACCCGGAATCATGAAGGTGGAATCGAAAGTATAGGCAGCGAGCAGCGCGTATAGAATCTGCCCCTCATAGGCAAAGGAGAGCAGCAACACTGAAAACAGGGAAAATGCGGCGATGGACAGGGCGCGTCTACTTATGTTTCGATTCAACATTGTCTGCCTCCTTGCTTTCAACCTGTTTTCTTGGGCAGACGGTTTTTCGGTGTCGACAGGAATAGCCCATGAGCGCCCAAAACGGGATAGCTCCGGTATGCGCCCCTGTACGCGGTATTGATTGACGCGCCGTTCCGAAACACCCCATTTACAGGACGCTTCCCGAATGGAGATATAGCCCTTTATGCCGCTCATCGGTTATGCCTCCCAGTGTATACAGTTTAACACAATACATAATATACAAATATCTGTATCTTTTCAAGTGCTTGCGTCTCATCTGCTTGTTACCTTTTTGCGAAGTAAATATGCGCCTGTCGCCGGAGCATGGCAACTACTATCAATTGATGATAGACAGTTTGCCGTGCCGGAGGGTTAGCGCTCCCATTCGTCCCGACTTGTCTTTTTCTTCGGCTGTTGTGGATGCTGTCTCTGTATCTTCCGTTGTTGCTCCCGTTTCGAATCCCGTACCGCCCTGTCTTCAGCGTACTCGTTCAGCAGCTTGGAAGCCTCGCGCTAACTGTCAAACATGGACAAGGCGTTGTATTTATCGCTGACACTCTCCGACAAGCTAATCATCGCGTGAAAGTCGACAATACAACGCCGAAAATTTGACATGATTTTCGTATTTCATTTTTTTCTCCTTAATGAAGAAATCGGCCAGATATAGGCCGACTTCTTTTTTTCTTACTAAATTGTTGACCATAAACGTTATAAAGCATCATGGTATAATCGCCTGACCGCTCTTGAACCGAAATATAATCTGGCCATTCCTCTGAACCGTCGCTGTATCCAGCAATGTAATCCAAAGACGCTCGTCCCAATCGGTTACTGTCAGCGGCTGCTTTCTGAGCATTGTTATAAAGGCAGTTAGCTCTTTGTTTTTGCGAATCCGTTTTTCCCGCTCCGCTTCAAGGTTCATATGATGTTCCAGAGCGGCGTTGTAGCGTTCTTCAATACGTCCGGCTTCCAGTGCGTAGGCTTCCTGCGACTGAGCGACCGAGGCGTTCTTTTTTATATGCGCTTTCATAAGCTCGGACACGACCGTCATTTCATCCTGTTCCTGTTGCATTTCGGCATCAAGTGCCGTAGTGTCGCAGAGC
>CAZYHL010000143.1:3721-5310 GCA_964646795.1 uncultured Syntrophomonadaceae bacterium | reverse complement strand
ACCAAAATTTATTCGCCTTTCCTTTTTCCGATAATCGTGAAGGTGTTATCCTCTCTGAAATACTGGGCTGCTACCAAATCTCCTTCGGCATTTTTGCCTTCATAAAGAAAATATTCGTCTACCTGCATTTCATTGGGTTCTTCCGGAAAATCCCTTTTTAGCTCTTCCAGATAATCCTCATAATCCTTCTGATCTACATTTTCAAACAGAATCATTACATTACCCTGACCGTCATTGCTGGAACTAATGATTTGACCCTTCTCAAACTCGGGAATATAACTAATGTCCGGCCATTCGAAACCACCAAAGTTCAACTTTTCTCCATCTTTACCTTCAATAGTTATATTGTCTCCGTCAATATCAATATCAACATCATCGTCGCTCACAATTTCCTCAATAATTTTTTCGCCTACTTTTTTTCCGATGTTTTCTTTAACTCCACAGCCTGCCCCTAATAAGGCAACCAAAATAATAAGAAGTACAATCGCTGGTTTTTTCATCGCCCTTACCTCCTTCACCCCCTGAGAGTGTTTTATTGCTTATTTTAAAAGATCATATTTTCCAATGATTGGCAGCCGTTTAGCCTTGCCGCCTAAACCGTTGATTAAGCCGATAATGGCTAATGCTAAGATGGGCAAAGCATAAAAAGGCATTAAAATCCAACCGATAAACGGAATAATACCTAAAACTATATTGCCCGCAATAGCCACAATGAACAGTATCAGTGCCTGGTTGGCATGAAACCTCGCATATCTTGACTGGGGGCAAGCTAACAACGGCAAGAAGAAAAGTAGGTAGGCAAGACCCGCCATTGTCTTGTTGTTTTCAATATCCGTCTGTTCAAAGGTACTGTTTTGTTCTTGCGTTAGTTCTGACATTTCCTAACCTCCATCTGTTTATTTGTTACGCCGATTCATTAGTGTTCCTGATAGCCGTTAAAATTCCTGTCCGCCCAAATATCCTGTAAAACTTCCATCAGTTATGGTGAACCAGTGGGTAGCGCCTTCAATAAAGGATTGTTTGTCGGGAATACCGCCATAAATGGAATCGGGTTCGGAAGAAACATTGTCGAACCTGGCACAAGAACCATTGGAGCCCTCAAAAAATAATCTATACGTACACCAGCCATATATCGGCGTGGCTTTTTCCATGTGGGTGACTGTCTCATAGTAATACTGGGCGACATACCCTTCCGGCATCCTGCTGTATTCAAAGAAAAAATCAAGAGCGCCGTCTTTATGCCCTTCCAGCTGCAGCGAATCGGCCTTGTCGTCATATCTGACTTTAATCTCCAATTCGCTTCCCTGGGTATCAGTTCCCTTTAACAGGTATCCGGCTTCTTCATAAGTAAGAACTGTATCCTCGGCCCATCCCGCTTGCAGCATTGTGGTTTCCATGGCGGCGTCAAATTTACCTAAGCTCTTTTGAGATTCGCCCAGGAAGCTCAGAGGAAGGAGATAGTCCAGATTCTTCAGTTCCAGAGGCATGGGCGTACTCTGATGAACCGAGACGATTTCATGATCTCCACCTTGCTTGTTTATATGTTTGGTAAAAGCATTCCAACTATCGCTATAGGATTCATAGCTTAC
>CAZYHL010000143.1:0-3621 GCA_964646795.1 uncultured Syntrophomonadaceae bacterium | reverse complement strand
CGCTTTCGTCCGCAGTTTGGCCATTGCCGCCGCAGGCTGCAAGGGAAAAGAGCATTATGAATATTAAAAACAACGTAAATATTCTTTTCAAAATTACTCCTCCTCCTTAAAACTAGTTGTCATTCGAAACCAAGTACCTTGACTCTTCCCGTCCTGTGTTCTCGATGGCTGCGATTACCTTGTATTTATGTCTACCGCAGGTCCCGGTATCAACGATCTTTACCGAGAAAACATCCAGATTATCGTATAAATTGACGGGATTTTGAAACCAATGTTTAATTCGAATGTAAATTCCGCTAATACAGCCTTTTCCCCTATGGAGATGTGAACGCTCCTTTCCAGCCAAACTATCGATATTTTCATGATGGCTACCAATATTTTATTGGCTGGCCGACTGTGAGGATAGGTTAAATATGCTTCTCTTTAGTAAGGAAAACGTTATCTTGACAATAAAAGAAACCAAGCTTTCGTATTAACCTAAGCCTGGCTCTCTTTTTATTACTATTAAGTCATGTTTTTCTCTAACATTTTCCGATAGGCTGAGGGGGAAACGCCAGTTTTATTTTTAAATACTCGGGCGGAATAGCCGTTATAAGCCATATTGCAGGCAGCAAAGGCCTGGGAGATGGAAAGGTTGGTGTCCAGAAGCTTCTTCTTCAATCTGCCGATTTTATAATTGGTATAATATTCGTGGGGGGTGAAACCGGTATGTTTCTTGAAAAGCTTTGAGAAATGTGACTTGCTGATACAGGCGGCCTTTGCCGTTTCGCTCAAATCAAATTTATCCAGCCAGTGGTTTTCTATGTATTCTTTTGCCTTTTCAATCTCATACTTGCCGCGATAAACCCTCCTGTTGAATAAAATTGCCGCAACATAGATCACCTGTTTTTCATCATCCAAAATAGGGAAAACCGTAATGTCCTGATATGCGGCTTCCATATCAATATCTTGTATACCATAACGCGCCGCAATTTCTTCCAAGGGCACCCTGACATCAAGGAAAAAGACGGTTTTCCCCTGGAAAGCCCGCTTCAAGACAGGGAACTGGCCTAAAGCGGCGATGTAAGGATCATTGAATATATTGTACTTCCCGACAACCATGTCCGGACTAACAGCATGATATTCGGCCAGCATAGCCTTATTCACCAGTACCGATAGCCCGTCCGGGTCGTAAACCTGAATGGGATAAGGGAAGGCTTCGATCACTTTAGCAAATAGTTCTTCTTTGCCATAGAGCGATTGAAACGACTCTGTGATGTTGGCTTGCCTTTCTGCCATATTATTTCCCTTTTTTATCGTCTTATTATGCCTGCCGTCTTCAGGCTTTGACGCATCCTTGGGCACAACCCACATATTGCCGATTTTCTGCGCGCCTTTAATTCGTCCGGCTGCACAGTGGTAATTGACCATTCGGCTTGTGATACCCCATTTCTCCGCGGCTTCCCTTACGCTGATATAATCCATGACCATCCTCTTGAACTTTTCTCTAATTGTACTTCATGTTCAAGAAATTTTCAACTTTAAGAAATATACAATTCAAAACAAACGGGCAGGACTTATGAGAACCAATCAGCCTTTGGGAAGCCAGCGGTAAATAAAAAACGAATAGGAAATCACCCATCCGTTTTTTGCCTATCGGTTCAGCTTAAAAAATATTTCACATACTAAATCGTAAGCTCTTGCCAATCCTCTCGACCGTTTTATTCACCAACGGGAAGCGCATACAATTCTTTTATTGTCATACCAAAGGTGTCGCTGATGTACTGCTGAAAACATTAACTGCTTACTTCTCCCGCGGCAAATGATAAAGTACGTCAGCAGAAACCCCAAAGGTATCCGTCATAACGCTGCTAAAATCTCTGATCGGCGTCATCACAGGGTACGGATCCACTTCATCATACACTTCATCTATAAATGCATCCGCATCGCCGTATTCAATGCTCATTTCTCCGTTTTGACTGTTATATGTGTAACGGAAATCTATTGAGTGACTGGTTACAAGATACTCTCTACTATCAGGGTAATAGATAACCATAAATTCATTTTTGGTTCCATGGTTTTTATACAGTATGACCGCGTTTTCTTCGTCTTTATTCCCTTGCTCACCCCACTCGGCATGATGGACCTGAATGATTATTTCCTCCGTCTTATAGCTCTCTACCTGCGAAGCGTTGTCAATCGGGGCAAAGCCCAACTCTCTGAGAGATGCTACTATGGTAAAATCAGTTTTTTCAAGGTTCGGATAAATGCCGGCAAGAGGTGAATAATCAGTGATGGGGCATCCAGCCAACTCCAGTTCCTTCAGGTTGGTCAGGCCTGCAAGCGGCGATACGTCGCTGACCTGAGTGTTGGTAAGGCTAAGCCGCCACAGCTCTGTTAAACCGGAAAGAATGCTGGCATTGCTGATTGTTGAATGGTCCATCAACAGCCAGCCAAGATTGGTCAGGTTCGCAAGTGGAGTGTAATCCTCCGCCTGACAGTTGAACAGCGTTAGCCAGTCAAGATTCGTTAACTCAGACAGCGGCGTGATATCTGCAACCGGATTGCCCCCCAGCGACAAGGAATGAAGCTTTGTCAGCCCCGCCAGCGGAGATATATTGCTGATTGCATGGAAATGCAACTCCAGGTTTTCGAGCTTCGTAAATTTATCTAGACCGCTTATATTTTTTATTTGTGACCCCTCGGCAGGTTGCTGCTGCCAATCGATGTTAAGGACAAGCTCGGTTACCGCCCCGGCTTCTTCGAGCGTGATATCACCTTCCGATTTACCAATAGCATCACGTACCATCGCCTCGAGCAATGGGTCAGTAAACACGACTTGCCCAGAAGCCTTACCTCCCGCCGGTGCGCCACAGGCTGCAAGCCCGAGAACCATCGACACTACAAGAAACAGATATATTAATTTTCTCATACGTGGTCTCCCCTAATTAATAATTAATTTAAATAACTGTCCGGTGTCAGTAAATACTAGAATATTTGTTTTCGCACCATTGGGCACTATTCACAAAGACGGTTTCTTATTTTTAATACCCCTTCTTTTTATTCCAAACAAATCATCAAGCAAATCATATCATATCCTTAACTATTTAATCCGTTTATCATCCTCGTTCATTTATTATTTAGTAGTTCATTAATTGTTTAGGCATTCCATTGAAAACTATCCACCTCCCTAATCTACATTAATGTTGGTTTGTCATTTTCAATCTCATCCAACATATAAACAAATTGCTTCATTAAATCAATGATTTCAAAAATGTAATTTTGTTCTTTAATGTATTTACCAGTTATTTCACCCAACACAATTACTAGTTCTGGTTCTATAATTTTAAATTCTCTTTCTATATAAAAGTCACTTTCAACAAATTGCAGGATATTTTCCCGTAAATTGTAATTACGGACAATTCCCTCCATTATTTTATATTTCGATTATTATTGAGAGATTCCTTTATATTTATTGAACATTTTCAACAGCAAGCAATTCTATTTTGCCATTATGATACTTAAAGTCATCTATTGCTGCTAAAATGTTTGCACACCCTAAATAAAAATGCACACCCCTATGTAAATTTGCTCCCGGGGTGTGCCGAAACACAGTATATCCCTCACGTCAATAGTAATATA
>CAZYHL010000142.1:0-5374 GCA_964646795.1 uncultured Syntrophomonadaceae bacterium | reverse complement strand
CTCACAGAATAATAAAATGCATGATTATAAAGTCGCTTCTATGAATGTCAGTCTGCAAAGAAAGAAGGCACATCCTCACATATGAGCAATTCATTGAGTCCTGCACACAATTAAATAATATCGGTGCTTCAATTTATTCTAATTAAACCTCTTATTTATTAAAAATCCCACAATAAAATAAGTGGCTATTCCAAAAAGCGCTGCATTTACAAATGCACCTATAAGAAAAGTGGATCCGAAAAAATCTAAAAAGCTAAAAATCTTTTCCTGGATATTGCCCAGTTTTAAAATTATTGAGTACTGACTAATTACAAAATCAATGATGTTTTCTTTCCCTGAAACCGGGGTCAGGATTAATCCTCCAATAACAAGGTTTAGAGCATACATTAAGGGAACTAAAATTCCAGTTACTAGACTGGTTAGGGCTGCGCTAGCCCGGTTCACCCTAAAAATAACCGCCAGTACAAAGGCAAAAACAAACCCGATACCTAGAGTAGGAAAGAAGTTAATACTTATTCCAAGTGCACACCCCAACTTTACTTTATGTGGTTTTTCATTAATCTCTACAATCTGTTTCTCAATAGTATCGTAGAATCGTTTTTTAATGTTATTCCATTTTGCCAAGCAATTTGTCCTCCCGGTGTTAAAAACTCTCATTAGCGGCAGACAACTATAATTACCCCAGTATCACATGCATTAAAATATTCTCTCTTTATTACTTGTTTCCCTTTTTGTCAAATCAATGTACAAATATATTAAAACAACGGGATAAGGGTCACCCCCCCCCCGATCCCGTTATCGGCTATTAATCATTTATAGGTGTTTTCTCCGAGTGTCTCTCTGGCGTTCAACTATTCATCCGGTAGACTCGGAGATATCGTCAGAATAATGCTGCTGCCGGAGGCAACCTTAGAGCCCACCCTCAGAGACTGGGCTGTAACCTGATTGGCCTTGCCTTCTACCGCTTCACCGTCTACAAATTGAATCTCCAGCTGTTTATCGTAGTCGCCGCTTTGGATCTCAGCCCGGGTCAGACCCGTAAAATCAGGCACCGTAACTTGGACATCAGCCGGTACATACTTTAGCGTGATCGTCATCCCTTCGGTGGTTTCGGAACCCGCTGTAAGACTTTGGAACCAGATTTCCCCGGGAAGCCGTCCGGATTTGGCTTCTGCCTGGAATATCGGGATAATATCGGAGGCCTCACAGATGGCTATAGCTTTTTCCCGGGTAATGGCAATACCGTAGCCGCTGCCTGCCGGGGCAACCAGATCCGGCACATAAACCACTTTCCCTAAGGAAACAGTGATGTTGACAATAGTACTGGTGCTGATGGCCATATTGGCCTTATCCTGGTAGATGATCGTCCCTTTGGGTGAACTGCTCTGTGTGCTTTCTGCCTGAATCGTTATTTTTGCCCCGTTAGCGTTTAGGTCGTTGGCCCAATTCTCCAGGGCATCTTGCATGCTGCCTACAAAGGATGGTAAGATTACCTGATTGCCGATAGAGTAAGTGAGTTCCAGGATATCCCCCGTTTCATAAACAGCCCCGGCACGTATGCTCTGGGACAGAAAAGAGCCTGCGGCTGCGCTGGAATAGCGCTCTTTAACTATAATTGTGATGCCAAGGCCGCCGGCGGCCGCCGTAGCTCTTTCTCGAGTATAGCCAGCAAAATTGGGCACAAGAATCTTTTTACCCTTGGAGATTACTAGGACGATCTCGGTGCCTTGCTTGACCTTTGTCTCAGCCTTAGTGCTCTGGGACAAGATGCTTCCTTCAGGCATAAAATCATCATATTCCTCTTTTGCCGTCAGTACCAGTCCGTTCTCTTTGGCAAAACTATAGCATTGGGCTAAGGGCATCTCCTTGAAATTCGGCAAGACTATCAGGGCATCCTGGACTTCCGGGCCTCGGGAAATAATAATATAAACAGGGCTGTCCCTGCGTATCTCATTAACCACCGTATCGTCATTGACCTCGTAGCGTATTACCTGGCCTGCCGGAACATCTTCACTGTATTCGACGGTAATCCTCACACGGCTCATATAATTTTGCGCCGCCCACTGATCGATCTCATCCTTGGTCATGGACATAATATCCGGCAACGGCAGTGTTACGCTTGGGTCGTGTCCCAGAGATACCTCCAGTAGCACAAAGTCTCCTTTTTTAACCCGGGTTCCCGGTTCGGTATGTTGAACTAAGACCTTTCCTGCCTCGTAATCATCATTATATTTCTTCTCCACTTGGAGCAGGATGCCGTTATTCCGTGCCCAAAGCTGTGCATCGTTCTCCGTCCAGCCTGTAAAGTCAATAAGCTTTGCTCCCCGATTGAGAATGAAGATAATGCCGAAGATAACACAAAGGATAATTAACGCAGCGACGATGGCCGCAATAACCCGCTTGTTATTTCTTGGCACCACCGTGACCACAGGCTCCATGTTTTCGGGCTTAACAAATCCGCTCTCCGTATTATAATTCATACCTGTGTCAGCGGCCGCTGCGGCCTCTGACACAGACGTTTTCTCCTCATGTGTCTGGGTTCGCTCCGAGGCCTTTTTTTTATATGCATCAAAAAATTCATTGTTTTCATCCATGGTCATACCCCCTCTAGTTTGTAATGTCTCGTTTATTGAAAATCCAGATTGAGAACAACGTAAACAGGGTTGAAAGAGCCAGCAACAAAAATATCCCATAGGCTAAACTAATTGGAACGCCTCTTTGAATCAATTGTTGCACCGGTGAATATTGAGCAAAGAAGTATGATATCTGTATAAACGGAATGGGGGTATACGCCAGCCAATTTGCTTCCCCTTGATATGAAAAAGCAGCCAGGACGATGTTGGATCCGATAAAACCCGCTATTGGCAGGGCAATGGCCACTGCAGTATTCTTAGCGAGCACCGAAAGCATGAAGGCTGTAGTAAATGCAAATATAATGGTTACGGAACTGGCCAGAAATTTAGGGAAATAGTAGAAAAAGAAACCGGTTTGTCCCGCAATGGTATAGTTCGGGAAGGCAAAATCTCCAAAACCGAAGCAGAGTCCATTGACAATCAAATTCAGTGCGCTGCCTAATATGTAGATACCCAGACAAACCAGGAAAGCAGCCAGGAACTTCGCCATTAAGATTTTGAAGCGCATTCTCGGACGAATCATCAGTAGCCGAATGGTACCCTGCTGAAATTCGCTGGCCATCTGCCAGCCTCCCAGCAGCACAGCAAACAGTGCAACAAAAATTGAATAGCTCAGAAACTGAACCGTTCTGTTACGGGCTCCGCCGTACACATACTTCATATCCGGCATATCGAAATCAATGGATTTGCGGCCGATGATAATAGTTTCATTCAATTCATCGATCTGATTCTGCATGGCCTGCACATACGTGTGATAACTGCCGTACTGTCGAACCATCCAGGGCTCCTGAAAAAACTTATCCTCTGCCAGGATGGTCGTATGGACAAGCTGATTCTCGCTGTTTTCAATATCCGAGAGAGCACGGTTCTGCCAAATATCCTCCCCAGGGATAATATTGCGCTCCAAACGTAAATTGAGGAGCGGGATGCGGGTTTCCTCAATTATCGTGATTTGCTTGCGCATTTCTTCAATATGCTCGTTGATGGCCTCTTCCTGGGCAGGATTGTGGATGATCTCCTGCTCCTGTCGGGCTATCTCCTCCTGCAGACCATTAATCGTCTTCATCTCCTGTTGGATGCGCATATCAATATACTTAGGAAAGTCATTGTCTTCTGCAATAACATATAAGGTCGCCACAGTTTCATCAATCTTGTCCAGGGCAGCCAGACGCTCTTCAGGCGTAATCTCGATAAACTTGCTCTTAAAGAATTCCGGCTCATATCCACGGCGAAATCCCGCTGCCTCCAGAAGGTGATCCGTATTCTTTTCATGGTTTTCATAAAAATATTTTTCATAGACGCTCTCTATGCCTTGCATCGCCACTTCCACCCGGTAATCATTGTAACTCGTGATATACTGGGCAAAGTGCAAATAGAACCGTATCTCTGCGTTCATGAGCTCCAATACGATGTCCAGCACCTCCGGAGTGGAGAACATATCCCGCTGCATTTCCATCGATGCCATCTCCTGCTGCAGGCTAGTGATGTTCCAGTAGAAGGGATTGTCCGGCTGGATGGTCACACCGTCCACAATGACCGGCTCGTTGCCACCCCAGTCAGGCTTGAGATTCCCAACATACTTACTATCTTCAACCACCATCGGCATAGGCCGTATGCCGCCGTCACTGTCCGGCTGCCGCCGGTTTTCTCCGACTAGGTATACAATCGGCATCACAACCGCGGAAACAATGACCAAAACTCCTATAATAAAAAGAAACTTGGACTTTAGAATATGTAGTAATTCAAATTTGATTTGTTTTAGAAATTTCATTGCGATTCACTCCCTTCCATCCTGTTTCATCGGATTTGAGTTTTGGTTCCAGTAGTCATGGAGATAAAGTCTTGCTCCAGAGTCCTGTGCTTTTGGTTTATGGCATATATGGACACATTGTTACTAACCAGATTGCGTACAATATTGGGAATCTCGCTCCGCTTCATGACGATGTTGACACCGCCGTTCTCAAGCTTGCAGTTTGCCTGTAGCGCTTTGAAATATTCCAAAGTACGTTCATTATTACCAGTGACAAAGGTGTATTGATAGATAGCCTCCTCCGTAACCGCCTCATCCTGACTAATCCGTTTTTCACCGATAATTACACCGTTATCAATAATATAAATGCGGTCGCACATCAGCTCAATCTCAGACAGCAGATGACTGGAAATAAATACGCCGACCCCCACTTCCTTGGAGAGCATTTTTAGCATGTCACGCAGATCCTTGATTCCAATAGGATCCAGGCCGTTGGTCGGCTCATCCAGAACGAGCAGCTGGGGACTATGAAGCAGTGCCTGGGCAATGCCCACCCGCTGGCACATTCCCAAAGAGTAGGTCTTTACCTTGTCGTCAATACGTCCCGCCATCTTAACTAGCTTGATAACACCTTCAATACTTTCCTTATTCACATCATCATGCATGGAGGCAAAGTACTCAAGATTCTGTCTACCCGTCAGTCTCTTGTACAGGTCCGGATTCTCCACAATGCCGCCGACGTTGGCCATCGCCTTTTCAAAATCTGTTTTTATGTCGTATCCGCAGATACTGATCTTCCCCTGAGTAATGTTAAACAGTCCCATAATCAGCTTTATTGTAGTAGTTTTGCCCGCACCGTTCGGTCCTAAGAAACCCACGATTTCCCCGGAGTTAACCTGTAATGAAATGTTTTCCAGTATTTTTTTGTTTCTTATAACCTTGGTCAAGCCTTCAATCTTTAATAATTCCAATAAAGTATCCTCCCCTACCC
>CAZYHL010000141.1:0-5387 GCA_964646795.1 uncultured Syntrophomonadaceae bacterium | reverse complement strand
GCCGGTATCCATGAGCATGGGTATAAACGCTGCCAGGAGAACAACGGACGAAAGAACCTCTTCATATTTCCTGACAATATGTCCCGTGAAAGTCGCAGAGATCATTAACACCAGCAGCCAGATGACTCTATGCTTCGCCAAAGTAAAGACATTCGTTTCTAAATACTCCTCCTCTAATGGTGCCATAGCAGCCATCTTTTGAAAGTCTTCCGTATTCTCCTGCTCAATGATGTCAACAATATCATCAATAGTAATAATCCCTACCAAACGCCCTTCCTTGTCCACGACCGGAATGGCCAGCAGGTCATATTTTTTAAATAAAGAGGCGATCTCTTCCTGGTCATCATTGGTACGGATAGTGATGATACTCGTGTCCATAATATCACCAATTAAGGCGGTATCTTCGCTCAGTATCAGCTTCCTAAGGAGGATAACTCCTTCCAGAATCCGACTTTGATCAATCACATAGCAAATATCCAGGGTTTCTTTATCTATCCCTGTTTTCCTGATATGTTCCAAAGCTTGCATAACAGTCATTTCTTTTTTCAAATCCACAAACTCAATCGTCATCAAGCTGCCGGCCGAATTCTCAGGGTACTTCAAGAACTGGTTAATAAGTTTTCTTCTATCCTCGCCGGTATTTTTTAGGATCTTTTTGACAATATTGGCCGGCATTTCCTCCATAAGATCCACCGCATCATCAAGAAAGAGATTATCGACAATATTCCGTATCTCCCTGTCTGCTATTGACTCGATGATATACTCCTGCTGAGCATTGGTCATATAAGAGAAGACATTTGCCGCCAAATCCTTGGGCAGCAATCTGAAAATAATCAAGGCTTTCTCCTCTTCCAGGTTTTCCAGCAGCCGGGCGATGTCCACCTCGTTAAACTCGACAATTTTATTCCTTGCTTCCACCAACTTGCCCATTTCTATAAGGTTTGTAATAAATTCCTCCATTGCGCAGCCCTCCTTTTAAGAGCCACTAAACCATCCGAGAGTGACAGCTATGGCTCCGCTTATGTTTTTTCCGACACGCCTTTAGCCCGGGTAAGGGAACTGGATCCATAACCATCACCACCTTTTATCATACGCTATGATATATATTTACTTTCCTTTTATTGTAAGATCGCTAATAAAAAACCTTTCAACAAGTGAAAGGTTTTACAAATCAAAATAAGCTTCCACTCGTTGAGTTTCAGCACTATATAGCGTAGGTATCGAAACCAGCCACATTAAGCAGTACCTTGTGCCGATAATGCCTGTTCACCCATTGGCATCTCTCGATGTTTCGGGGCAGTGGCGTATATCCATATAGTAGCCTCGCTTAACGGATACTTTTTCTTAACTTCATTTTAATACCGTTTATGCTCTTTTTTCAAGCAATTTTTTATTGTTTTTTATTAGCTTCAATGCGGCATTTTCGCCTTTATTCCACCGTAACGCTCTTAGCCAGATTCCGTGGTTTATCAACATCGCAGCCCCTTTTTATAGCGGTATAGTAGGCCAGCAGCTGCAAGGGCACCACGGCCAATATCGGGGCTATGAGGGAATTACAACCAGGCAAAGCATAAACCTTATCCACTTCGCTGGAGATGCTGTCTTCCTGATCCTCAAAGACAACGGCTAAAACAGAGCCCTGTCTGGCTTTAACTTCCTTAATATTGCTTAAGGTTTTTTCAAAAATGTTTGCCTGGGTAGCCAAGGCAATAACAGGCACGTTCTCCGTCACCAGGGCCAGAGCGCCGTGCTTTAGTTCTCCGGCAGCATAGGCTTCGGCATGAATATAAGATACCTCCTTAAGTTTCAAAGCTCCTTCCATGGCAACGGCATAATCAGGTCCGCGTCCTATATAGAAAGCACTGGACCCCTTGGCCAGTTCCCCGGCCAGTTGTTCTGCCTCATTTTCTTTTGCTGTCGTCAGCAAGGAAGCCACCAAGTCCGGGCAATCCTTAAGGCTTGTCACCAGGTCTTCAAGCTCCCTTTTGGGCAAAGTTTCCCGAGCCCCGGCAAGATAAAGGGAAAAGAGGCAAAGGACCACCAGCTGTGCTATATAAGCTTTGGTTGAGGCCACGGCTATTTCAGGACCCGCCCAGGTAAATATAACATTATCTGCTTCCCGGGCAACAGTACTGCCCACCACATTAGTGATGGCCACCGCCCTTAATCCTTTTTCCTTGACTAACCTCAAGGCAGCCAGGGTATCCGCCGTTTCCCCCGATTGGCTGATTACCAGCGCGAGGGTTTTTTCCGTTAACTTGGGCTGAAAATAACGAAACTCGGAAGCCAGTTCGACTTCAACAAGCACACCGCTTAGCTTTTCCAGCCAATATTTCCCCACCAATCCCGCGTGATAAGCAGTACCGCAAGCAATAATATAAATTTTTTCTATATCTTTTAGTTCCTCCCGGCAATTTTCCAGTTCCGGCAGCACAACCTGCAAACTTGCATTGCCTGTCCTGCCCCTTAGGGTATCCCGGATGGCCTTGGGCTGCTCGTGTATTTCCTTCAGCATAAAATGGGGGTAGCCGCCTTTTTCGGCCATCTGAGCGCTCCAGGTCACCTGCTGCTCTTTTTTCGCCTTTTCTTTTCCCCCGGGACCAAAAACCTGTACCTTCCCTGAACTCACTAGAGCCTTTTCCCCATCTTCCAAAATAATAACCTTGTCGGTATAATTTAAAATAGCAGGGATATCCGAAGCAACAAAGTTTTCCCCTGTCCCGCAGGCGATTACCAGCGGACTGTCCTTACGGGCGCAGGCCAAAACTCCGGGGCAACGGGGCGAAAGCACCACCAGCGCATAAGAGCCTTTGATTTTTTCAAGCACCCGGGCCAAAGCTTGCATTAGATCTCCCTCAAAATAAAGCTCCAGCAGGTGAGCCAATACTTCCGTATCGGTTTCCGAACTAAAGCAATGCCCTTCCTGCTGCAGCCATTCCCTTAATTCACGGTAATTTTCAATGATACCGTTATGGACAACAATAAAATCATCCGAACACCCTGTATGCGGGTGAGAATTTTCGTTGCTGGGGCGCCCGTGGGTGGCAAAGCGGGTATGGCCAATACCAATATTGCCCGGGAGGCCGTCCGGAACTTTCGCTTCAAGGCAGCTTAACCTGCCTTCAGCCTTTGCCATGTTTACTTTGCCTCCGGCTAGGGTCGCCACCCCGGCAGAATCATAGCCGCGGTACTCCAGTTTTTTTAATCCTTCAATCAATACTTCATAAGCATCCCTGCCGCCAATATAACCTACTATTCCACACATTATTATCTTCCCCTTTATTCAAGACAGCTTTTGCCGCGATGAGACGGCAGTATATTTTAGCATGCCAAATAAACCACCCAAACCTTTTGTCGCGGTATTTGCATACCGGTTTTGTAGGTTTTTTAACGGTCGTGGATCAACCGGGAGGTATCCGCCGAATGTTTCGATAAGCCTCCTCCTCGTCAACTCAAGCACAAGTCTTAAGTCCGGGCGCTAGTAGTGCTATGCGGTTGTTATGTCCCCGGCCTACCCCCTTTCTCCCTGCTCCACCAGGATTACCCGGCAAAGTTCTTCCAATATTTTATGCAGCAACTGCTCATCCCGGCCCTCGACCATAACCCGGATAATATGTTCTGTCCCCGAGGGCCTGACCAAAATCCTCCCCTTTCCTTTTAAGCTTACCCTGCCGGACTCCACCACCCGGGCAATCTTTTCATTCTTTTCCCAGCCCTCCTTGTTGATAACACGGCAGTTCCTGAGAACCTGGGGATAAGGTGATAGTCCCGAACATAGGGCGGAAAGAGGATTGTTTTTGCACCGCATTACTTCCAGAAGTTTTAGAGCAGTAAGGATGCCGTCGCCTGTGCTAGCATAATCCAAAAAGATTATATGACCCGATTGTTCCCCCCCCAGGCTGAAACCGCCTTCGCGCATAGCTTCCAGAACATAACGGTCCCCCACTTTTGACCTCAATATTTCTATGCCGTTCTTGCGGGCAGCGGCGTCAAGCCCCATGTTGCTCATTACTGTGGCTACTATAGTATTCTTTTTAAGTATGTTTTGCTCTTTTAAATATTTACCCAAGATATAAATAAGGGCATCACCGTCAACTATTCTTCCTTTTTCATCGACGGCTATCAGCCTGTCGGCATCTCCGTCAAAACAAAACCCCACATCGGCTTCTTTTTCCAGGACCTTGCGTGCCGCCGCCTCTGGGAAAGTCGAACCGCAGCTGACATTGATATTTTTGCCGTCAGGCTCGGCGCTTATCACCTCCACCTGGGCTCCCAACTCTCTGAAAAGCCGGGGGGCAAGACGGTAAGCGGCGCCATTAGCGCAATCTAATACCACTCGCATGCCTGTAAAAGAAGTGCCCACGGTTTTCTTGAGAAAGGAAAGGTATAGTTCGGCCGTGTTTTCCACTCCTTTTTCACTGCCGACACAATCCCCCGCGGGACAAGGAAGTTCTTGAAGAGAATTAAAATAAAGGTCTTCTATTGCCTCTTCTTCAGCGTCGTCAAGTTTAAAGCCTTCGGAATTAAAAAATTTGATACCATTATCATCAAAGGGATTATGGGAAGCGGAAATCATCACTCCGCCCGCAGCCCCGAGCTCTTTTGTGAGGCAAGCGGTGCCGGGTGTGGTGATAATCCCTGCCCGGACCACATCCCCCCCCACAGAGTTGATGCCGGCAATCAAAGCTCCTTCCAGCATCCCTCCAGACAAGCGGGTATCCTTACCGATAACAAAAAAAGAGCCGGTTCTTCCCTTACTCAAATAAAAAGCGCCCGCCCTGCCCAAATCGAAAGCCATTTTGGGGGTTAACTCCTTGTTTGCCTTTCCTCTCACGCCATCAGTACCGAAAAGTCGTGTCACGGTGTACCTCCTCCAAGCAGATAGTTAAGTATATCATTATCTCGGACAGCCAACAATCCTTACGCCTTTAACAATTTTTTCTAGGAAATTTCTACTGTCACGGTGATCGTCCTGCTGCCGCCTTCAACCTCCAACCCTTCGGGTATAATCAAGTCAACTTTCACGGTAAAGGTCTCCGTTAAGCCCTCAATGCTTAAGGGTTCCGTTTCCAGCTGGCGGACTTCCGCCAGGATTTCTTCGGGGCCGGATACTTCTACTTGTGCAGGGGAAACTGTGACCTCGCCCAGAGTAAAACCCTGCTCCAACTCTCCCTCCAGGGCTGCCTTTACCGGTACCTCTTTCACAGGATAGCCAACGGGGATCAGTACTGCCACCGTTTCAGGCGTCAGCAACACTCCGGTCGCCGGCTCGTTTTTATAGTTGTAAACCTGCAGGGAGGACATGAGCGTGATATCTGCCGCGGCGCCGCTTATATCCACGGTTATTACCACCTTGGCTATCTTCTGGACATTTTCCCTGGGCCCCT
>CAZYHL010000140.1:0-5388 GCA_964646795.1 uncultured Syntrophomonadaceae bacterium | reverse complement strand
TAAACGACCCTGTTTACCCGGGGCACCTCGTTCACTATCCTGCCGGACACCTTTTCCAACACCTCGTAGGGCATGCGGTACCAATCCGCCGTCATCCCGTCGGTGCTGGTAACGGCTCTCAAACCGACGGTGTACTCATAAGTCCTTGAATCTCCCATGACACCGACGCTCCTGATATCCGGTACAAGAGCAAAAGCCTGCCAGATTTCGTCATAGAGGTTGGCCTGCCTCAATTCTTCAATAAATATCGCATCGGCTTCCCGCAAAAGAGACAGCTTTTCTTCCGTCACTTCTCCTAAGACCCTGATGGCCAGACCCGGACCGGGGAAAGGATGTCTGTTGATAATATCTGCCGGCAGCCCCAGTTCTCTGCCTACCTGACGGACTTCGTCCTTGAATAACTGTTTTAAAGGCTCTATCAACTTCAGGGTCATATCCTCCGGCAGCCCGCCCACATTGTGGTGGGACTTGATCACGGCGGCGGTATTGGTGCCGCTTTCTATCACATCGGGGTACACGGTTCCCTGCACCAAGTAATCCATGTGACCTAATTTCTGGGCTTCTTTTTCAAAAACCCGGATAAATTCCCGGCCGATTATTTTTCTTTTTTGTTCTGGATCCGAAACACCTTTAAGCTTGCTTAAGAATACTTCCCCGGCATTAACATGGATAACCTTCATCTTCAGCTGTTCTTCGAAGGCTTGCATAACCTGCTTCGCCTCGTCCTTGCGTAAAAGGCCGTGATCCACAAAAATGCATTTGAGCCTGTCCCCTAAGGCCATATGAACCAGGCGGGCAGCTACGGAGGAATCCACTCCGCCGCTTAAGCCACAGACTGCCTGTTCCTCAGGCCCGACTTCCTCCTTGATTTTTTCCACCATTTCCGCCACAAAGGAGCCCATGTTCCAGGAGCCTGTGAGGCCGCATATATCAAATAGAAAGGTTTTAAGTATAGCCATACCTCCCTCAGTATGGGCCACTTCGGGATGAAATTGGACGGCATATAGCTTTTTATCCGGGCAGCTCATGGCCGCCACCGGCGTGTTTTCGGTCCGGGCGTCTACCTTGAAACCGGGGGGCGCTTTAACAACCAGGTCCGCATGGCTCATCCAAACCTTAGCTTCCGGCACTATCTTATTTAAAAGGGCTGATTCCTTGCTGACGTGAAGCAGAGTGCGGCCGTATTCCCGGCGTTCCGCCTGAAGCACCTCTCCCCCCAGGATTTTGCCCATCAGCTGCATCCCGTAACAAATGCCCAGAACAGGAATGCCCAGACTTAAATATTCCGGTGGGCATAAAGGGACTGATGCGCCGTAAACGCTGGCGGCTCCCCCTGAAAATATCAGGGCGGCGGGAGCTAGTTCCTTTATCTTTTTAAGGGGCGTACTGTAGGGGAATATCTCGCAGTAAACCTTCAGATCCCTGATCCTCCTGGCAATCAACTGGGTATACTGCCCTCCGAAATCCAGGACTATTATTGTTTCTTTAAATTGGGCCAAGTAGTGCCACCTCCGTTAGCTGCTTTCATTTATCAGCCTTATTAATTCTTCCGTCTTCTTAGTATTTCCTGCCAGATGAAAAGAAAAGTCACAGCCGATCCGCTAAAGTTTTCGCAGAAGTAAATATGAAAGCCGCACATCCTTATCTTTGGATGTGCGGCCCCGAATTCAAAATACTTTATTTCACGGCGCCTAGGCCGTTACATCATGGGCATGCCGCCGCCCATGCCGCCCATGCCGCCCATGCCGCCGCCCGGCATACCTTTGTCCTCTTCCGGCTTATCGGCCACAATAGCCTCAGTCGTGAGGAACATGGCGGAAATGCTGGCTGCGTTTTGCAGGGCAGAACGAGTGACCTTGGTGGGGTCGACAATCCCTGCCTGAACCATGTCCACGTATTCTTCCGTCAGCGCGTTGAAGCCAACGCCAACAGGTTTGGATTTAAGCTTTTCAACAATAACAGAACCTTCCAGCCCGGCGTTATCGGCAATCAAGCGCACGGGTTCTTCCATAGCCCTCTTGATAATTTGCACTCCGGTGGCTTCATCCCCGGTAACTTCCATCTTATCCAGGGCGCTCATGGCAGCGATATAGGCAACGCCGCCTCCGGGGACTATCCCTTCTTCCACCGCCGCTCTGGTAGCGGAAAGGGCATCTTCTATCCTCAGTTTTCTTTCCTTCAGTTCAACTTCCGTGGCGGCTCCCACTTCGATTACGGCAACGCCGCCGGCTAACTTCGCTAAGCGCTCCTGCAGTTTTTCCTTGTCAAAATCCGAAGTGGTTTCTTCGATCTGCACGCGGATCTGGCTTACCCGTTTTTTTATATCTTCCGAATCACCGCCCCCGTCAACAATAACCGTTTCTTCCTTGGTTACCCTGACCTGGCGGGCCCGGCCCATCATGCTCAAATCCACATTTTTCATATCAATCCCCAGGTCTTCTGAAACCACCTGGCCGCCGGTAAGGATAGAAATATCTTCGAGCATGGCCTTGCGGCGGTCACCGAAACCGGGGGCCTTGACGGCAACACAGGTAAAGGTGCCTCTGAGCTTGTTGACAACCAGGGTAGCCAGGGCTTCCCCTTCAACGTCCTCAGCAATCAATAGCATCTGCTTGCCTTGCTGTACTATTTTTTCCAGCAGGGGGAGGATATCATGAATGTTATTGATTTTTTTATCGGTGATAAAAATGTACGGGTCTTCGAGAATAGCTTCCATCTTTTCCGTATCCGTTACCATGTAGGGAGAAATGTAACCCCTGTCGAATTGCATGCCTTCCACCACTTTAAGGTCGGTGGTAAAACCCTTTGATTCCTCGACGGTTATTACTCCGTCTTTGCCTACTTTTTCCATAGCTTCGGCTATCAGGGCGCCAATGGTCTCGTCATCGGCTGAAATAGCTGCCACCTGGGAAATAGCTTCCTTACTGTCGATATTTTTGCTTAAGTTTTTAATATCCTCCACGACTACGTCCACGGCTTTTTGGATTCCCTTTTTGAGAATCATGGGATTAGCGCCTGCTGTGACGTTCTTGATTCCTTCCCTGATAATGGCCTGGGCCAAAAGCGTGGCGGTGGTGGTGCCGTCTCCGGCTACATCCTGGGTTTTTGTCGCCACTTCCTTCACCAGCTGGGCGCCCAAATTTTCAAAGGGATCCTCCAATTCTATTTCCCGCGCAATGGTAACGCCGTCATTAGTGATAAGGGGTGACCCGAATTTTTTATCAAGGACTACGTTGCGGCCTTTGGGGCCAAGGGTTACTTTAACTGTATCCGCCAGCTTGTTGACCCCTCTTTCGAGGGAGCGGCGCGCATCTTCGCGAAACTTCAACTCTTTTGCCATAATCTAAACCCTCCTTTGATAATTTTGTTTCATTACCCGATTAATGCCAGAATATCGTCTTGCCGCAGGATAAGGTATTCTTGTCCTTCAAGCTTTACCTCTGTTCCGGCGTACTTGGAGAAAATAACCTTATTGCCTACTTTAACGTCCAGTTCTACCCTGGTACCGTTGTCCAGCAGTTTGCCGGTTCCTACAGCCATTATTTCGCCTTCCTGCGGCTTTTCTTTCGCTTTGTCGGGCAAAACGATGCCGCTGGGGGTCTTCTCTTCGGCTTCCAGCACCTTGACTACTACCCTGTCTCCTAATGGCTTGATGTTCATTAAAGTCCCTCCTTTGGTTTTGATTATGTACTTTATTATTGTTAGCACTCATTAAGTGCGAGTGCTAATTACCACAGTATAATAATATATAATTTTTTTTTACATAGCAAATCCTTGAAGAAGAAATAAATGACTAAATAACGTTAATAACTGCAATTGATGAAATAATACCCTCGATTTCTTTAATTCTCTCTCTCTTCCTTATTATTCTAAGCATAATATATTATTGCCGCAAGTTATACTAAGTTATGCATAAAATCCCACGGCTGTATCGGTTAAGGAAGAGAGTTAAGCCTTAAGGCATTCCCTGGCCTTTTCAAGCTGCTTTGCCACAGCCTCGGGAGCCGTACCGCCCCGGGAGATTCTTGCCTTAACTACCGCCTCGGGAGCGAGGAGACTGCCGGCGCCTCCCAGGGCACTGTGAAATCCTTTAAGCTCCTCTTCATTTAAATCATTGAGGAAAATACCTTTCTCCAGGCAATAGAGCACAAGCCTGCCAATCACGGCATGGGCATCCCTGAAAGGGAGGCCCGCTTCCTTCACCAGGTAATCCGCCAGATCCGTGGCGTTGGAAAAATCCCGGGAAGCCGCGGCTTGCATGTTCTCGGCCTTGACCTGAAGCGTTGCCAGCATCTCCTTGAAGAGCACCAGAGAATTTTTGACGGTATCGAGGGCGTCAAAAAGCCCTTCCTTATCCTCCTGCAGGTCTTTGTTATAAGCAAGGGGAAGCCCCTTCAGCACAGTCAGTAAAGCAATAAGGCTGCCGTACACCCGTCCTGTCTTCGCCCTGATGAGTTCAGCCACATCGGGGTTTTTCTTCTGAGGCATGATACTGCTGCCGGTGGTATAGGCATCGTCCAACTGGACGAAATCAAACTCCTGGGAGGACCAGAGGATTATTTCCTCGCAAAACCGGCTCAAGTGAGTCATGATACTTGCCGCCAGAGAAAGGAATTCCAGGATATAATCGCGGTCGCTGACGGCATCCAGGCTGTTTTCGTACAAGCGGCTGAATCCGAGGCTTGCTGCTGTCATCTCCCGGTCGATAGGAAAGGTCGTCCCGGCTAAGGCACCGGCTCCAAGGGGCATCAGGTCACACCTTTTACGTTGATCCATAAGCCGTTCCCGGTCTCTCTGGAACATCCAGAAATAGGCCAGCAGATGATGCGAAAACAGCAGGGGCTGGGCTCGCTGCAAATGAGTATAACCGGGCATAATCAGACCGAAATATTTTTCAGCCAGATTAATCAGGGTTTCCTGAAGATCCTTCAACAAGCCAGCCACCAGCAGGTTTTCTTCCAGCAAATAAAGATGCATATCAAGGGCCACCTGGTCGTTCCGGCTCCTGGCGGTATGTAGTTTGCCGCCTAGGGGGCCGATTTTTTCCGTCAGGCGGCTTTCGATATGCATATGGATATCCTCCAGTTCAAGCTTATAAGTAAAATCTCCCGCTTCGATTTCTGCAGCTATCTCCTCAAGCCCCGCTACTATTGCCTTCTCTTCGTCGAGGGTAAGGACGCCAATGGCGCGCAGCATCCCGGCATGGGCTATACTCCCCCGAATATCTTGCCGGGCCAGCCTGTAATCGAAAGGAATAGAAGCGGTGAATTCCTCAACCTTTTTGGCCGTAGCCTTCTTAAATCTTCCACCCCACAGCTTCATACAAAACACCTCACTATCTTTTACCCGCCAGCATACCCCTTACTTTTAAAGGCAAGCCGAAAATGT
>CAZYHL010000139.1:0-5402 GCA_964646795.1 uncultured Syntrophomonadaceae bacterium | reverse complement strand
AAAGAAATAAAAAGATTCCTCTGTTGAAAATAACTCTGGACGAGCATACGGGCGAAGCCGGGGTGATAACCAGATTGGAAGCGTTCCTGGATTTGGTTCAATGGAGGGAAGCAAAATGCAGGTAACTTTCCCCCATATGGGTACTTTCTCCATTGGCTTAAAAGCCCTTTTTAGCGGCTTAGGGCTTAAAGTGATCGTACCGCCGCCTGTAACCGAGAAAACCATCAGGCTGGGGATACAGCATTCTCCCGAATTTGCTTGTTTCCCCTTGAAAATTAACATGGGCAACTTTATTGAAAGCTTAGAGCTTGGTGCGGACACCATTGTAATGGCGGGCGGTGTAGGCCCCTGCCGTTTTGGCTATTATGCCCAGGTGGAACAGGAAATACTGAGGGATCTGGGTTATGACTTTAAGATGATCGTCATCGAACCGCCGCAAAAGGGGATAAAAGAACTTGGGAAGAGGTTGGCTCCCTTAAAAAACGGTAAAAGCTGGCAGGAGGTTGCTGCGGCTATTTTTTTATGCTGGTCAAAACTTAAGGCCTTGGATGAACTCCATAAAGAGGCTTTGGCATCAAGATGGTTTGAAATAAGGAAGGGTTTAATCAGCGATATCTACCGCCAGAGTATCGAGAA
The DNA here is from genome assembly GCA_964646795.1 of uncultured Syntrophomonadaceae bacterium. Taxonomy (GTDB): domain Bacteria; phylum Bacillota; class Dethiobacteria; order PWVN01; family PWVN01; genus CAZYHL01. The sequence continues at coordinate 4,766 of CAZYHL010000139.1, read as the reverse complement.
AATAGACCTGGCGGCATGTAGGAGGGAGGTTAAAAAAGCCTTGGCCGACGGGGTCGGGGAAATGAAAGCAGCTGCCGGTAATTCGGCGGAGCAATCAGACCCTTTGCAGATTCTTCTGGTAGGTGAAATATACATGCTGCTGGAACCTTACGCAAACCTGGATATTGAGAAAATCCTGGGAGAATACGGTGTCAGGGTAAAAAGGTCTATTTATCTTAGTGATTGGGTAAAAGAGCACGTCATTTTAAACAACCTGGGGATTAGATTAAAGGGCGCCTATAAAAAAGCGGCGGCGCCTTACTTGAATCATTTTGTCGGCGGCCACGGCTGGGAGTCGGTGGGAGATACCGTACTGGCAGCTCAAAAGGGAATCGACGGCGTAATCCATGTACTGCCCTTTACTTGCACTCCGGAAATAGTAGCCCGGAGCATTCTCCCCAATGTCAGCAGAGACAATTCAATACCAGTGATGTCTTTCTCCTTGGACGAGCATTCCGCCAGGGCAGGGTTTATAACCCGTCTGGAGGCTTTCGTTGATCTCCTTAGCAAGCGGAAAAGCACGAACAAGCCTAAGGGAGAAGGGATAAAAGCTGCGTTTTTTTGACGGCTAAAACCGGTTTGTCGCTGTCGCTTTTCATGTATAAATATGGTATTATTGTTTTAGGAAGTTATGGGGAGGAAGAACTTGTTTATGCAATTAATAATTGCAGATGGCAGCGCCGATTATCAAGTTATGGCCCAAATGGTGGCTATCAAAAAACTGCTTCCCGGGGCGTTAATACTGCTGCCGGAAGTTCAAACCGTTTTGCTCAGGAAATTTCTGAAAGATAAAAATATTCCCGATATTATAAGAAAGGAACAAGATATTAAAGAAGATATTGAGGAGCTGATTGTTATCCCGACTGCCGCGTCAAAGGGGAATAACAGCGAAAACAGATTTCTGCAAGCCTCGAAAATTAGCTCCGGCCATGATATATTGGCCGTTATGGCAGAGGAGGGGAGTACCTTTGCTTATTCCGGCACCTGTTCGTGTTTACCGGCGCTCATAAAAGCCCACGGCCTGGAAATCTCCCCGGATGAAGCGCTGCTTTTTGTCCTGGCGATATATGAGCAAACCGTATATTTAACTCAAAACGCAGACTCCGTTGTTTTGAAAGCCTTAAGTTTGCTCATAACCTGCGGTTTCAATCCGGAGGAAATACCTTATTACTTGAATCCCGGCCTGGCAGAAAAAAGGAAAATAATATTGGAAGAGCTTTTGCATGGGGGATTATGGAAAAGAATATACGGTTTTCATGTATTCATTGCGGAAGTTGCCCTCTATAACGAGCTAAAAGATGTAGCCCGGATAGCCAAAGAAATGCTGCTGAACAATAATCAGCTGATTATCACGGCAATGCCGCTTAAGGAAGGTTACTTGCTTTCCTGCTTTGTGACTGAAACCAGCGGCATCGATTTACTGTCTTTGTTTGATGAATACGGCGCGGCGGGGAGTATGACGGAAGTCTCATGCTTTTACCGGAAACAAGAGGGTGACATCAAAAAAAATATCACGGATTACCTCTACCGCAAAATGCCCCTGGCGGCAACGGTAGCCGGCATTATGTCAACGCCCGTGAAAGGATTTGCCCCCACAACTGTGGTTCAGGACGCATATAATATGTTGGATCTAAACGGTTACGCCGCTTTTCCTCTCCTTGAAGGTGAATTCGTGAGGGGGATAATCACAGCGGCGGATATTAGAAAAGCTTTTCGCCACGGCTTCAAGGAGTCCCCGGTTTCAGACTTTATAACGGTTGTTGAAAGTCTGACGGAGGAGTGTAGCTTGGCTAAGGCTTTAACCCTCCATATTAAGCACGGGAGCGGTTTAATTCCAATTGTCGATTATGAAAATAAAATTAAAGGGGTAGTCACTAGGACTGATTTATTAAGAGGGCTATATAAAGAACGCTACCAGGCAGCTTTTAATGCGGAGACATTCCTTCCGGGCGGCTATGATAATATCAATAAGCTATTAAAGGACAGATTATCCGTCTATACTCTGGGACTGCTGCAGGTCATTGGCCAGGCAGCCGATAAACACGGAGTTTTAGTTTATGTGGTCGGAGGGTTTGTCCGCGATATATTTCTTGATTTGCCAAACCGGGACATCGACCTTGCTGTCGAAGGCGACGCCCTAATTTTTGCTGGCAAGGTCAAGGAAATCCTGGGAGGCAAGCTTGAGCTCAATGAAGAATACGGAACAGCTAAATTAACAGCTAAGAATTTTAAGCTTGATTTTGTTTCCGCTCGCCAGGAGTATTATTCCCTGCCGGCTGCAAAACCTTCTCTGGTAAAAACGAATATCAAGAAGGATCTTTTTCGCCGTGATTTCACTGTTAATACGATGGCCTTCAAGATTAATACTAGTTCCTTTGCTCAGTTCTCCGACTACTATAATGGTTTGGATGACCTTAAGCATAAAAGGATTAAGGTCCTTTACAGTTTAAGTTTTGTGGAGGATCCCTTAAGGATAATCAGGGCTCTTAGGTACAGCTCAAGGCTGGATTTTAAACTGGAAGAAAACACATTAAAACTGCTGCGCAGTGCTGTCAGAAGCAAGGTATTGGAGAAGGTGACAAGAGAAAAACTGACCAAAGAACTGGTTCTTCTGTTCCAAGAAAAAGGTGCGGTAAAAATACTAAAAAGGCTTTTTGATGAAGGTATATTGCAGCAAATATTTCCAAAAGTAACCCTGACGGAAGAAAATTACCGGCTCTCAAGAGAGATAGAAGAAACTATCAGGTGGAGGGGAAAAAGTGAAAAGGGCAAAATCAATATATTTCTCCTCTTCATTTGTGCTATACTCTATAACAGTACCGACATATCCGTCGTCATGCCCAGGTTGAGAAGGCTAAATATTACCAGAAAAGAGACAGAAGAAATTGTTTTTATCCTGGAGAATGCCGGCAGCATCGGCAAACTGCTGGAAAATGACAAACTTTCTCCGGAGGAAGTTTATTCAACATTTAGTCCCTTGTCGGAAGAAATGCGCTATTTTATTCTGGCAGCAGCAAAAGATGATATCATCTGGGAACATTACTATCATTACCGGCGGTTGAAAAAAATTAAAGCTGCGCTTAACGGCAGGACTTTAAAAGAGCTTGGATATAAGCCCGGCCCTTTTTACAAGCGGGTATTGGAAAGAATTAAAATAGAAAAGATTAAGGGCAACTTAAAGAACCTGGAAGATGAACTTAAGTTTATTAAGGAATATTTCCCTTTGGGCGGAGAGGATGACACATGATATGTTAAACGAATCCCTTGCGGGAATGCTATATAGGCTGCCTGCCCTCTTAATAGCGTTGGTCTTTCATGAGTATGCCCATGCCAAGGTGGCTGATTCTCTGGGTGACCCAACCCCGAGGTATTACGGGAGGTTGACCCTTAACCCTTTAAACCACCTGGATCCTCTCGGCATGCTCATGTTTTGGCTGGCCAGGTTCGGCTGGGCCAAGCCGGTACCTATTAATCCCCGCTATTTTCGGGGCGATAAACGTAAGGGTACTGTTTTAGTCTCCCTGGCGGGCCCTTTGACCAACCTGGCTATAGCTTTTGTATCCCTTGTCCTATTCAAGCTGCTGGTGCCCTATTTCTTAACAAACAAAGCGGTCTATCATCTGGTAGGAATAGTCCAAATGACATTTCTGTTCAATGTTTTTTTAGCGGTATTTAACATGATTCCGGTACCGCCATTGGATGGATCCAAGGTATTGGCGGGGCTTTTACCCACCAGGCATGCATATACATTCCATAGGTTGGAACAATACGGCCCTTTGCTGCTGATATTGTTGATATTAACCGGTATTACGGGATATATTCTTACCCCCCTGGCTAACATAGTGATATCGGTCCTTGATACTATTGTGGAACTATTGATCTAAGGATGAAAGGAGCAAGAAACGTGAAGGAAGTTGTTTTCAGCGGGATGCGGCCCACAGGCCGGCTGCAATTAGGTAATCTGTTCGGAGCCTTGGAAAGCTGGGTCAAATTGCAGGAAGAAGGGCACAGCTGCTTTTTTTGTGTCGTTGACTGGCATGCCATGACGACAGCCTACAACAACCCGGAACATATACAGACTAATATCAGGGAAATAGTAATCGACTGGCTGAGTGCGGGGCTTGATCCCAACAAAGGAGTTATCTTCAAACAATCAGATGTAAAAGAGCATGCTGAATTGCACCTGCTCTTTTCTATGTTTACGCCCCTGTCATGGCTGGAAAGATGCCCCACATACAAGGACCAGATTCAACAATTGGAAGGAATGGACTTATCGACTTACGGTTTTCTGGGTTATCCCTTGCTGCAGGCCGCCGATATTTTGTTGTATAAAGCAACAGCCGTTCCGGTAGGAGAGGACCAGGCCCCTCATATAGAACTAGCCAGGGAAGTCTGCCGCCGGTTCAATTATTTGTACAAGAAAGTCTTTCCTGAGCCTAAAACCCTTTTAAACGAGTATAAACTGATTCCCGGTTTGGACGGGAGGAAGATGAGCAAAAGCTATAAAAATACGATCTATCTGTCGGCCAGCCCGGCAGAAATAGCTGCAAATGTTCGCTTGATGATAACAGATCCTCAGAGGATTCGTAAAGATGATCCCGGCAATCCGGAAGTCTGTACCGTCGCTAAGTTCAGGGAGATTTTCAGCGGCGAGGACAAGGAGTATCTAACTGCCTGCCGGGAAGGGAAAATCGGCTGCGTCGAGTGCAAAAAACAGTTGGCTGCCG
>CAZYHL010000138.1:0-5415 GCA_964646795.1 uncultured Syntrophomonadaceae bacterium | reverse complement strand
CTACTTTGGTGGTATTTTTGGGACTGAAAATCGCTAAACAGCCTGCGGATGAAAAACACCCCTACGGGCATGGGAAAGTCGAGCCTATCGCCGCCGCGGTTGTCGGCATCATTTTGGTGGGAGCCGCTTTTGCTATCGTCAGAGGAATAATTGTCTCCATTGCAGCGGGCACTTTCAGTTCACCTTCCTTCCTAGCATTGGGGGCTGCAGTTTTATCTGTCACTACAAAAGAAGTGATGTTTCGAGCTACTTATAACGTTGGGAAAAAGATTAACAGTGAATCGATCATTGCTAATGCCTGGGACCACAGGGCCGATGCTTATTCCTCTATAGGCACTTTTTGCGGAATTCTGGGAACGATAATTGGCAATCATTTTTCAGTGGACTTTTTACGCTACTTAGACCCTATTGCCGGTTTATTGGTATCTATACTCATCTTTAAAGTTGCTGCCGAAATATTGTTGAATTCCCTGAACCGGTTAATGGATGCTTCGCCCGGCCAGGAACAATTAAACGATATCGCAGCCATCGCTAAAAGCGTAGAGGGGATAAAACAAATATCCTGGGTTAAGGGAAGATATGTGGGACGACACTTGGTAGTGGATATGGCTGTTGAAGTGGAAGGCAGCTTGTCGGTTGAGGAAGGCCATTCTATTGCCAATTATGTCGAACAACGCATCACAGAAGAAATTAAAGAGATTAGTGATGTATTAATCCACGTTAACCCGACACTATCTTAGGGCCGTCCGAACCACACAACGCTGTTGAGCGCTTTTCAAAAAACAGCAGCCAGAGTATTAATGTTCACAAGTTTCATGAGTTGTTTATTGACAATATTGTCCTTAGGATTAGGCCGATGATGATGCCGATAATAGCACTAACAGATGTGCCCAAAAAGTAATACTCGGCAAAACTCTCTTCATTCTTGACTTTTGGATATCTTATAGCTGTTTTAGAGGCATATAACGCTATAAGCACTTCATAACTGCTCGCTAGCACTGCAAACACAGTTAAAATTCGTTCGGCTGACCCTATATATCTTCCTACCTTCAGTTCTTTCTCTTCATTGCTTTCGCTTTGCTTTTCAGTAGTCTCTGCCTTTAATGGCTTTAAAAACAACCTGATAATAGTATTACTGACAGATGTTACAACGATTAATAAACATACAACTATAATAAGCTTTTGTGGCCACCTGATGCAGTCAGCAATAATAGTACTGTTAAGGTTTGCTAAGACATCATTGAAATCATTCCGAAATAACAAAACTATAAAAATGCTAATTGATAAAATATGCGCTGTCTGGTCTATTATTAATAAGATAATTTCAGAAATCCTTATTTTTAAAAACTTACCCGACACTTGCTTTAAAAAATCTAAAAATCCATGAAAAACAGAAAGAGCTGCCAATCCCAGCACAATTTTGCCGGTTAAGCCCATTATAATACCGTAAAGGAATAAACCAAGCAAGAAGAATAAAAAAACATGGATTCCGTAAGCATTAATGCGAAGCTCTTGCTTCCTTTTAATAAGGTTATCAGTTTGAAAAACAAAATCTGTTAATAGATGAGCCAGTATGAGAATTAAAAACCCATTTAACATAATTGCACCTCCTGCCAAGCAAAGCGCATGAATCAATCCTACCTGGAATTATATAAGCTTTCGACTTATTTATTAAGTATATTAGAAATTATCTTATATTTTAGCTTTATAGTTGGCTAAAGTATTAATGATAAATGTATCTATTGTTTTTTCGGCTTCATTTACTTCGCTAAAATAATTATTATTTATATGTTGACTAATATTTGATTGCGTTAAGCCATGCTTTTTAGCTACCTCGCTTTGCTTCATCCCTTTTCTAAGCGTGGGCAAGATTTGAAGAAATTTATCCCCCCATAGCTTGCGAATAATCGTTATCAGAGTGAGCATCGCGTTAATATCCCTGACCTCTTCAAGCACCATAACCTCAGATTGAAAAATAATTCTGTATCCATTTCCTTTTTTTGCCTCAAGCATAGCTTTTCGCGCATCGTTAAAAGCCGGCCCGTCCATCCCGATAGCCGACTCTGCATATCTAGTGAAAATCTCGCCAAATCCGACTCCGAAGCGGATTTTGATTGGATACATTGCTTCAATAATTGAACGCAATATCGTGTAAACGGGGCTGTTCAGTCTAAGCAACCCCTGGAATTCATCCCCCAAGGTGATTATAAACTTGGATTCGACATAACCGGAAAACAGGGAATTTATATTATTTAAAACAGCATTCATTTTTTCTTGGGCATCATACCTGTCTTTTAAGCTTCTAGATTGAATAATATCACCAATAACGGCAATTTGATATTTATCCATCGGCTTATTTATAATCCTCCTTCCTGGATCCTTTATAGTATTGGAGTTCCAATAAACACCCTGAGTTTATATTCACCGCCTTCAACCAGGTATTTATCATAGAGATCATTTAAACTTATCTCATGGACTTTCAATTGACTTTTTTCGAAAATGTCCAGCCATTGCTTATAAGAAAATAAACCAAGGCTATGAATTTCGTGGTAGATGCTTAATATACCTCCCTGACGAATCAGATAAACTATCGTGGCTTCGTATTTATTGTCAGGCAAGATATGGTTATTTTCAAACAATGTTACGTGAGTGTCATCTTTTTCTCCAGTATAGGCAAAATTGTTATTCCTAAATTCTTCCTTGATATTGGCAACGACCAGCAGAACCCCCTCAGGCTTTAAATGCTCCGCCGCATTCTTTATAGCAGACAATAAATCATCAAACTCACTCATATACCCAATGGAATCCGGTATAACAACCGCATCGAATTTCCTGTTCAATTTAATATTTCTCATATCACCCTTCATGTAAGAGATTTCCGGATTAACAGTTTTGGCAATATCCAGCATGCCTTCACTTAAATCAACACCAATAATAGAAAAATGTTGTTTAAAATGAAAATCATGTCCTCCTGCGCCACAACCCATATGCAGCATGGTAGGAAAAGGAACTTTAATAAACCTTTCCATAACTTTGACATAAGTCATGGCTTCTTCCCGGTAAGACTCGGGAGGGGCTAAAATTTTGTCAGTCCAGGCAAGCTCATTATAAGCCTTCCAATTCATACCTTTTCACCTCTTATATGGCTCTGTTAAATATTGATATTATATATTTCCTCTTAACCGGCTTCTTTCCTACCCGAAAAGAAGTGCATAGTTTTAAATGAACACTAAATCTTTTCAGAAAGCAGTAGAGAATGCCCTGACAGAAGACTTATTTAAGTAGCTTGAACTTTACGGCCCATTTTAGGATCAATGAACCATAGCGCGGGATTAACAGGAGGTCGTCCTTATCCAATGAACCTAAGCTAAAGAGGGCCAAACTATAGGAAACAACCCCTGCCGCTACAGCCCCCATCGTAGACAATGCGTTGGACAGCTCATATGAGAAGGACCCTGCAGATTCAGCCAGATAAGCCATAGAATAAGTGTAGCTAAAATACACTGCTAACCCCATAAAAATCCCTGAAAATGCCGGTTTTATGAAAGACCTTTTGTAATCCGGCTTTAGGCCCGTTAAAGAACGCAAGCGGTACAAATTTAGGGTCGATGAGACCAAAAAACCAATCACTGAGCCAATGGCGGCTCCATTTATATAAGGCCCGGAATGGCTACCAGAAACAATTACAAGCCACTTTTATAACTGCTCCAATGGTCAAGTTTACAATGGGGATATGGGTTTTACCTAACCCCTGGAGAATGGCGGAGGAAGTTTGAAACAGTGCTATGAACAAAACTGCCAGGGACATAAAGGCAAGAGGTTTACCTGCCTCCTGGTTTTGAAAGAGCAGTACTGTGATTGGTGTTGCTAAAATATAGATGCCTATTGCAGCCGGCAAACCCAAAAGAATACTCAGACGTAAAGCCAAAGATGACCGGAAACGAATCAGCCGATCATTATTCAAAGCTGACGCTTCTGATATGGCGGGCAGCAAGCTGACGGCTATAGCTACTGTGAGTATTTGTGGGCTATGAATGATGGGGTTTGCAATATTGGTGAGTTGGCCATAAAGGGCCCACCTGCGGCTTTCTCCCAATCCTAAATGTTCCAGTCTAATTAGTACCGTGGATAAATCTATTAGACTTTGCAAAGGAGTCACCAGGTGGCTAAGGGTAATAGGTATAGAGATGGCAAAAATATTACGCAGCATCTCCCTGTTATTCTGGCTGCTGCTGGTGTTCCGGGGGACTATTAGAGGCAAATGGCCAGTGCGATCTCTAAAATATAAAAACAGTAAAAGCAGTAAACCAGCCAAAGCTCCAGCTACTGCCCCAAAGGTCGCTCCGGCGGCTGCGTATTCCAAGCCCTTAGGCAAGAGCATGACTACCAAGAACAGAGCAACACCTACCCTGAAAATTTGCTCAACAATTTGAGAAACAGCAGTAGGAATCATTTGTTGCTGTCCCTGGAAAAACCCCCGATAACATGCCATGACAGATGTAAATAAAACAGCAGGGGCAATGGCAGCTATGGGATAAACTGCTTTTGAATCCTTAGCAATATTTAAAGCTAAATATGGAGCACTCAAAAACATAAATAAGGATACTATTAAACCGCTGACGGTGACGATAGAAAAAGCTGTCCTAAAAATCCTGTATGCTCCTTGATAGTCCTTCCTGGCCATGTATTGAGAAACAAGTTTTGAAATTGCTACAGGGATTCCTGCCGAGGACAAGGCCAAGAGGGTGCCGTATATAGGATAAGCCGCTCCATAAAGGCCCAGACCCTCATCACCAATAAAGACATTCAAGACAACCCTAAAGCCTAACCCTATAAAGCGAACACCAAACCCTGCTGCTGATAAAATAAAAGCACCCTTAATAACAGACTGACGGGTCATCCTGAACCTCCATTCCAGTATATTAAACTGAGCTCTAAGCTCTAATTTTATGTGTTTAATTGCTGTATATTATTGGCTATTCATGTGGTGCCTTCCTGGCGTTTTTATAATTTTATTCACTCTTCCTTACGCAAAGCCCCAGGATTGACGGGAGAAGTGTTAAGTTCAACACAATACTTAGCCCCAAGCCAAGACACAAACCACGTTATACTCCTCAAAGGGGCATTTTTCTATGCACTCGGCAAACGGCAAAAAGTAAAATTGCTGTCAAAAAGCTTTTTTTTCAAGACCTTTTGACAGCTCAGTATGCAAAAAAGAAGCACTCAACCTTTGTATCAAAGATTGAGTGCTTCTTTGAGAAGTTAGGTGAATAAACTGTTAGTGAAACTCTCACTTTATTTTTATCCGCAAAATCACATAGTGCTAAGACGCTTTCTTAATCTCATGAAACAAATAGTATGAAACTTTTCTAAACATATTGACAAATTTTGATTTGATGCATATTATAATAACAT
>CAZYHL010000137.1:0-5416 GCA_964646795.1 uncultured Syntrophomonadaceae bacterium | reverse complement strand
CGCTATTTAGGCCATAAAGCAGGTATTGAAACAATCAAGAACGTTGTCAGGTGGTGCGATGAGATTGGTATTAAGGTGCTAACTCTTTATGCCTTTTCAACGGAAAACTGGCAAAGGCCCAGGCAGGAAGTAGAATTCTTGATGAGCCTTCCTGTAGTTTTTTTGGAATCGGAATTATCTAATTTGATGCAGAATAATGTTAAACTACAGGTATTTGGCAGCGGGGAAAGATTGCCGGAAAATACCCGCAGGGCTGTAGAGGAGGCAGTACAAAAAACAGCAAGCAATAAGGGTTTGGTATTAAACCTAGCCTTTAATTATGGCTCCAGAGACGAAATAATCAGGGCAGTGCAAAAGCTTGCCTCTCTTGTAGCCCGGGGAGAACTTTCACCGGACGAGATTGACGAAGAAATAATGCAAAATTACCTTGATACTAAAGGACTGCCTGATCCTGACCTGTTAATCAGGCCCAGCGGCGAGCTGAGGCTGAGCAATTTTCTTCTTTGGCAATTAGCTTATTCGGAGTTCTGGTTTTCCAATACCATGTGGCCCGATTTTTCCAAGGAAGATTTTTTGAAAGCCCTGGCAGATTATCAAAAAAGAGATAGACGTTTCGGAGGAATTAAACTATAAGCAGGTGCGGCCTATGTTGAAGCAGCGAATATTATCGGCGTTAATCGGCATACCCTTAATGATTGGTATTATCTATGCGGGTGGTATCGTTTATTTTAGCTTAATTGCTTTAGTAGCGGTATTATGCCAAAGGGAATACTTGGAGATGATCAATAGTCAATACCATACTCTGCCCAAGTGCTTAGCATACATAGCGGCACTGTTGTTAATCTATACCCGTTTTTATCAACCCGTTTATTTTCTTGGGACGCTCTTTCTCATAATTCTTATTTATAATATCTTTTTAATTGCCTTTTACCCAAAACTTAATTTTTGGGAGTTGGCAGCTTCCCTTTGGGGTATTATTTACATTGGCGGCAGTTTAAGCTATTTACCGGTAATCAGAGGGCTTGAAAAAGGATATATATTATCATTACTTTTATTTCTTATTATCTGGCTTAACGACAGCGGTGCCTATTTCAGCGGTTTATTATTAGGCAAAAGAAAACTTGCTCCCGGTATTAGCCCCAAGAAAACCGTTGAAGGCGCAATAGGGGGGCTTTTAACAGCTGTATTATTAATGACGGTCTCAGGTTTCTATTTAAAATTTTCTCTTTACGGTTCTTTTTTGCTCGGACTTGCTGTTGCCCTGGCCGGGCAGTTGGGGGATTTGGTTGTTTCGGCTTTAAAGAGGCAGTACGGTATTAAAGATTCCGGCAAATTAATCCCCGGCCACGGCGGTTTTTTAGACAGATTCGACAGCCTTATTTTTGCGGCACCTGTTTACTATATGCTGTCTCTACTTCTTTTATAAGGGTGAAAACATGAAGAAAATAGTGATTTTAGGTTCAACAGGCTCAATCGGCCGCCAAGCGCTTAGAGTAATCGAAAATCAGGCGGATAAATTTCAAATTACTGCCTTGACAGCCTGGGGCAATATTGAGCTTCTTGAAGCGCAAATCAGGCAATACCGTCCGCGGTATGCCGCTTTAGCCGATGAAGTAAAAGCGGCTGAGTTACGCAAGAGAGTAAAGGATGTTGAGGTGACAGTACTTGCCGGCGAAAAAGGCTTGTTAGATATAGCATCTCTGCCGGAATATGATGTCCTGTTGGTATCAGTCGTAGGTTTTTCGGGACTGGTGCCGACGGTAGAGGCCATTAAGCAAGGCAAAGTGATTGCTTTGGCCAATAAGGAAACCTTGGTGGCGGGCGGCGGCCTGGTTATTAATCTGGCCCGAAAATACGGCAGCAGGATAGTGCCTGTTGACAGCGAACACTCGGCTATATTTCAGTGCTTGCAGGGCCAGGATATACGCAAGGTATCCAGGTTGTTCCTGACTGCTTCAGGAGGCCCCTTCCGAACAGCTACTTTAAGGGAAATGGAAGAAGTCACTCCTGCCCTGGCCTTAAAACATCCCAAATGGAAAATGGGCCCGAAGATAACTATAGATTCGGCAACCTTAATGAATAAAGGGTTGGAGGTAATTGAGGCCAGGTGGCTGTTTGACATTGAGTACCAGTCGATTGAAGTTATTGTTCATCCTCAAAGCATTATCCATTCAATGGTAGAATTTGTTGACGGGAGTGTCTTAGCCCAATTGGGAGTTCCGGATATGGCCCTTCCTATCCAGTATGCTTTTTCTTACCCGAATCGCTGGCTGGCGCCGGGTGGAAGGTTAGACCTGATCAAAAACAGCCCTTTAACATTTGAACTCCCTGACATCAAAAAATTTCCCTGCTTATCTCTGGCTTATACTGCCGGCCGTATCGGCGGCACAATGCCGACAGCCATGAATGCGGCCAACGAAGTTGCTGTCAGCGCTTTTCTTGAAGGCAAGCTTGCCTTTACGCAAATCCCTGCGCTAATTGACAAGGTGATGTCCTGTCATGATTCAATTAAGAATTATACTATCCAGGATATACTAGATACAGATAATTGGGCCCGTCAAAGAGCGACTACCTTTATTGGAAGAGAGGGATAACCTTGCTATTGACTATTTTGGCATCAATTTTTGTTTTCGGGTTAATGATTTTATTTCATGAATTAGGTCATTTTATTATGGCTAAGAGAACAGGGATTACTGTCACCGAATTTGCCATGGGTTTTGGCCCTAAGCTGATTTCCAAGCAGTACAAAGAGACTGAGTATTCCTTAAGAATTTTCCCTGTGGGAGGTTTTGTGAAGCTTTTGGGAGAAGACGCGGAGGAGGTTGAAGCTCAAGGCAGTTTTCAGAATCACCCCGTTAAAAACCGGTTTGCAGTAATTGTCGCCGGGCCTTTGATGAATTTCATCCTAGCGGTGGTTCTCTTTTCACTCATTTATTTCTTGTTCCTGGGAGTGCCTTCGGTTCCTGTCCAAATAGGCCTGATTGTAGAAGGGAGCAGGGCAGAGGAAGCCGGCCTTTCAGTAGGGGACAGCATCTTAACCATTGATGAAGAACCTATGTCTAACTGGGAGCAAATAGTGGCAAAAATCAGTGCTAATCCGGAAAATCCGCTGGAAATAATAATTGATAGGGATGGAGAAGTAAAGGAATTCTATCTAGTTCCGGAAAAAGAATCCGAATCCGGGAAAGGGTTTATCGGGATTGGGCCTAAGAATTTTAAATATAAGCCGCTGCCTTCCTTGAAGCTTGGCATCCAGAACACCTGGACATTTTTGAATTTTATCTTTCTCAGCATTATCCAGATGTTAACGGGAAAAATTCCTGCGGAAATCGCAGGGCCTGTCGGGATTATTCAAATAGTTGGAGAAGTGGCTCAAACCGGTATCATCAATTTGTTTTCCCTCGCTGCTGTTTTAAGCATTAACTTAGGCATCTTCAATTTGCTTCCCATTCCTGCACTGGACGGAAGCAGATTGATTTTTCTCTTAATAGAAGCTGTCAGGGGGAAAGCCGTTGATCCTAAGAAGGAAAGCTTTGTTCATTTTGTTGGCTTTGCCTTGCTAATTGCTTTAATGATAGTTATTGCTTACAGAGATTTTATCAGGTTGGATTTATTTTAACATTATGAAACAGAGGTAGGAGAATGCTGAAAAGAAGAAGAGCAGCAAAAGTTGTGACGGTAGGCAGCGTAGCCATCGGCGGCAATGCCCCCCCGTCAATCCAGAGCATGACCAACACTGACACAAAGGATGTCAACCGAACAGTCGAGCAGATCTGCGCTTTGGAAAGGGAAGGCGCGGAGATTATTAGGGTGGCTGTGCCCGACAGGGAGTCGGCGGCGGCTCTTGCCGCCATCAAAGCACAAATCAAGATCCCGTTGGTAGCTGATATCCACTTTGATTATCGATTGGCTCTGGAGGTTCTGGACAAGCCTATTGACAAATTAAGGATAAACCCGGGTAACATCGGGGGCGAGGAAAAATTCTCCCTCGTTATCGCTAAAGCCAGGCAAAAAAACATACCCGTCAGGCTGGGGATTAATGCAGGTTCCCTTGGAAGCGGCGTCTTAAAAAAATGGGGCGGGCCTAAGCCTGAAGCCATGGCGGAAGAGGCTTTTAATTATGTAAAAATTGCCGAAAACTGTTCTTTCACCAATCTGGTGATTTCTGTAAAGGCAGCCGACGTTGTTACCAGCATTAAAGCATACAAACTTATTGCCGGGAAGACCGGGTACCCTTTGCATATCGGAATTACAGAGGCCGGTTCTTTTCTGAGAGGGACGGTTAAATCCGCCGTTGGGTTAGGGTATTTGTTACTGGAGGGCATAGGAGATACGCTGCGAGTTTCTCTGACCGGCAACCCGACGGAAGAAATACAGGTTGCTAAAGATATATTGCAAGGCGTGGGTATAAGACAGTTTGGCCCCGAGATAATTTCCTGCCCCACCTGTGGAAGATGTGGTATAGACTTGATATCCATGGTCAAAGAAGTAGAAGCAAAAGTGGCGGGGATCAAGAGACCCATTAAAATTGCGGTTATGGGCTGTGCCGTCAATGGGCCGGGGGAAGCGCGCCAGGCTGATTACGGTATCGCCGGCGGCAAAGGCAGCGGTCTTGTATTTAAAAAAGGGATTGTAATAAAAAAAGTACCTGAGGAGCAACTGGTCGGCGCCCTGCTGGACATGATAGCAGAGTAAGATAAGGGGGAAATGCCGGATGAGAGTTGTAGCCATAATACCCGCATTTAATGAAGAAAAAAATATAGGCGATGTTTTAAGCATTTTAACAGAAGTAGAAATAATCAATAAGGTTGTCGTTGTAAGTGACGGTTCTACTGATGGCACGGTTGATGTCGGCCGAGAATACGGGGTAACAGTAATCAAGCTGGAAGAAAACATGGGCAAGGGCGCGGCCATGAAGGCCGGACTTGACAGCGTGCATGCCGATATCATCTTGTTTCTCGATGCCGACCTTATCGGATTAAAAAAAGAACACGTTTACTCATTGTTGTTGCCGGTAATTAGGGAAGAAGCAGAAATGACAATCGGTATTTTCGAAAAAGGCAGGATTGCCACGGATTTGGCCCAGAAAGTAGCACCCTACCTGTCAGGCCAGAGAGCAGTTAAAAGAACTGTCTTGGAGAATATCTCGAATATGGACATCTCAAGGTTTGGGGTGGAAATAGCTCTGACAAAAATGATAGAAGAAAAGGGTATTAAAACAGAGGAAGTATTGTTAAGAGACATGTCCCATGTAACGAAAGAAGAAAAAATGGGTATTATTAAAGGAATTGCAGCCAGGATAGTCATGTATTGGGAAATCGTTAAATGTTTCACCCGGAGTGAATAGTTTGGGTCTGCTTGCATAGCCTTATTAATTATGGTAAAATTACTATGGCAAAAATATCGTTTTGAGTGC
>CAZYHL010000136.1:0-5463 GCA_964646795.1 uncultured Syntrophomonadaceae bacterium | reverse complement strand
AATGCGCCTGGGCCTTAAATAATATATCTCTTTTCCCGGTGGAAATAAACAAGGCTGATTATCGGACACTGCTTAGGGTGCCGGGCATAGGCCCCAAATCTGCCCGCAGGATTATGTCAGCCAGACGCTTCGGTCCTTTAACTTTTGACGCTTTAAAAACCATCGGAGCGGTTCTCAAGCGCGCCCGCTATTTTATAACCTGTCAAGGAAAATATTACGGTGATAATAATTTAGACAGCGTTTTGCTGCGCGAGAAACTGGCTGAAAAAGGGAGAGACACTTTAGAGGCAGGCGGCCAGTTGGCCCTGCTTTTTACGGAAGAAACCAACAAAAAGGAGGGCTTGCCGCTGCCTCAAGCAAGCCGGTAAAGGATAAATGGAGCGAATTATTTATGACGAAACCTTTGAAGGGCTTTTAACTGTTTTAAAGGAATTGTTTGAAGGTAAAGGAGAAGAAGGAGATATTCTGGCCGCGAAAAATTGCCGGCCGGTTCTTTTTTATGTTGACAGGCAGGTGGAGACGGATTTTCTGAAAGCCGAATTGATGCTGAAGGAAATAAAAGACCAGATATCTCCTGCGGCGCTGCGCCATGTATTTTATACATACTTATCGGAGAAGAAAGAAGCAGGGAACCTGATTTACCGTTACCTGAAAAAGGGCTTCCGCCAGGGCAGGCGGATAGATTTTAACGTGGCGGATGCAGATGTTGCCGCCGTCCATGCCTTAAGCCTGCGGGTGGGGCGGGAGAAACACAGGCTGCTGGGGCTGGCCCGTTTCCGTCTACTAAAGGGGGACATTTACTATGCTCCCTTAGAACCTGACCATGACGTGGTGGTTCTTTTGGCGCCCCACTTCCAAAGGCGTATGCCCGGCGAAAATTGGATAATTCATGATTTAAAAAGAGAAAAAGCCGCCCTCTATAATAAAAAAGAATGGTTAATTACCGCTCTCAGGGCAGGAATGAAGCCCGAAAAGGCTGCGGAGGAAAAAAAGTTTCAGCTGCTCTGGAAAAAATATTTTAGTGCCATCGCTGTCAAAGAAAGAAAAAACCCCCGTCTGCAGGCAAGTTTTATGCCCAAGAAATATTGGCGGTACCTGGTGGAAATGGAGGACAAAAGTTAGGCGGTGCCTGCGCCTTCTTTAACGACATAGTACCGGCAATTCCCCCGTTAAACTGGTTGTTGGATAAAACAGCATAGAAGCCGCCTAGGCTGAGGTGTTCCATATTGGCCGGTCTCAAACACCCGGCCTTTATTTATACGATAATTATATTGGCATCACGGCTGGTTGAAAGGCGGTGGGCATTACAAAGCTGGTTCGTCCTTTAATCATACCCTGCTTCTCTTTTTGAATCAGCAGTTCTTTCCGGGTGCCGGCACTTTTATCACAAAATTGAAAGACCCATTCCGCCGCCTCGGCATACCATTATTATTTTTGAGGGAATGGAAGGCATAACCCGCAACCAAAGTTTTATCCTGTTTGCGGAAATAGGCCGGATACTGCTCTTGCTGGTGGTCTGTACGGCATCGGTGCTATTTCCATACTATCCGGAAGCAGACATCATGGCCCAGATAGTGCCAAAAACCGTCTGGCGAGAAAAGCTTTCAACCTGTTTAAAGTCTTCAGCGCGCAGGATTTTACTGAAGCCGTTGCCTGCCTTTGCGGGTATTCTATTTAGCATATTTCGAAGCAGATTTATAAAACTAATACAAAAAACCCTAGTATTATCCCGGGTTCAAAGCCGTATATATTGTTTAAAAGGATGGAGAGGGGAGTGCGGCATGAAAGCCCTTATTTCATACAGCGGGGATGTCGCCGGCTTCAGGAAGTGGCTAAAAAAACAAAAACCCGACAAGGTGGTGTTCTTTAGACGGAGAAAAGGCAAGAGAGCTCCTTTTCGGCGCAAGAGTTAAACTTGTCGTATTTCCCGGGAAATAGCCTAATAATGTCTAATATCGCGAGGCTTTTGGGGATATTCTTTAAGACCGGCGGAATTAATACTTATCGAGATATAAGTATCAATAAATCGATAATTGCCGTTAAAAGGAAGGTAATTATTCCTGGTGTAGAGAATTGAGAAAACATAATTTATCCAAGAGAAAAAGCCAATACTAAGGTCAAAAACCAGCTATATTTACTGACTGGATAAAAGAGGGCGGCCGGGGTTGAAGTATTGGGCCGACAGCTGTTTTATCCGGTGAAAAGGAGGCGTTATGATGGCCAAGCTGAAGCTTGCCACTTTTGCCGGCGGTTGTTTTTGGTGCATGGTTGAACCTTTCAGCCGACTTCCCGGTGTTATGAAAGTCGTTTCCGGTTATGCGGGGGGCTCGAAACCCAATCCCACCTATGAGGAGGTGTGCGCCAAGAAAACGGGGCATAGGGAAGCGGTCCAGGTTACTTATGACGAGGAGAAGCTGGAATACGAGACTTTGTTGGCGGTCTTTTGGCGGCAGATAGACCCGACCGATCCGGGAGGCCAGTTTTATGACCGGGGTGAACCTTACCGGACAGCCGTTTTTTATCACGATGAGAACCAGAAAATAAAAGCCGAGAAAGCAAGGGATATCCTGGCCAAAAGTAAGATTTTTGCTAAGCCGGTCGTCACGGAAGTCCTGCCGGCAGGTGCATTTTATCCGGCGGAAGCATATCATCAGGATTATTATCAAAAGAATCCCGACAAATACAGCAGCTATCGCGAGGGCTCCGGCCGGAGCCGCTTCCTGGCCGAGCACTGGCAGGATAAAGAAAGCCTAGCCGCTGAGATTATGGCCCTTACCCCTCGCCAGTATCATGTAACCCAGGAAAATGGTACCGAGCCCCCCTTTGATAACGAGTTTTTCGACCATAGGGAGGAAGGCATCTATGTCGATATCGTCTCTGGGGAACCCCTTTTCAGCTCCCGGGACAAATTCGATGCCCATTGCGGCTGGCCCAGTTTCAGTTCTCCGCTGGAGCCGGGCAACATCGTGGAAAAATTGGATCTGAGTTTGTTCCCAAGCCGGACGGAAGTAAGAAGTAAAAAAGCCGATTCCCACCTTGGCCATGTGTTCTCCGACGGGCCGGGACCAAAAGGGTTGAGATACTGTATTAATTCAGCCGCCCTGAGATTCATCCCTAAACAGGAGTTGGAAAAAGAGGGCTACGGTAACTACAAAGGGCTTTTTGAAGCGGAAAAAGCTTGAAACAGGCAGTTTAGAAAGCCTATATTAAAGAATTGATAGTATAGATTCATTAGCTTAAAGGACGGGGAGGAATTGTGATGAGAGCCTATGATTTGATTTTAAAAAAAAGAAACGGCGGCGAACTGACCAGGGAGGAAATAGAGTTTTTAATTGACGGGTTTGTCCGGGAAGAAATTCCTGACTACCAGATGGCGGCTTTCGCCATGGCTGTTTATTTTAAGGGGATGAACAAAAGGGAAACGCTGGATTTAACCATGGCCATGGCGGCTTCGGGAGAGCAGTTGTCTTTAAAAGCTATCTCCGGCGTAAAGGTAGACAAACACAGTACGGGTGGGGTTGGGGATACTACTACCCTGGTTTTGGCTCCCCTGGTGGCCGCAGCCGGGATACCTGTTGCCAAGATGTCAGGGCGAGGCCTTGGTCATACCGGCGGGACCATCGATAAGTTTGAAGCCATTCCAGGCTTCAGAACGGAATTGCCCGTCGCGGAAATGCTGGCGGCTGTTAACAGCATCAAAGTGGCTGTTGTGGGGCAAACCGGCAACCTGGTGCCGGCAGATAAGAAACTTTATGCACTGCGGGATGTTACGGCTACTGTTGACAGCCTTCCTTTGATTGCCAGCAGTATTATGAGCAAGAAACTGGCGGCTGGGGCCGATGCCCTTGTCTTGGATGTAAAGGCCGGAAGCGGAGCCTTCCTGAAAAGTCTGGATGAAGCCTTTGAGTTGGCTCAATTAATGGTGTCCATCGGTGAAGGAGCCGGAAGGGCCACCACGGCTTATATTACCAATATGGATCAGCCTCTGGGAAAAGCTGTCGGCAATGCCCTGGAGATGGAGGAAGCAATCCTTACCCTGAAAGGGGAAGGACCCCGGGACCTGGAAGACCTCTGCCTTGTTTTGGGCGGCGGCATGCTGGAGCTGGCGGGAGCCGTTTCCAACCATAGAGAAGGGGAAAAACGTTTGCAGGCATTGATCGATAGCGGCGCGGCTCTGGCTAAGTTCAGGGAATTTATCCGGAATCAAGGCGGAGATGACCGGGTAGCCGAGGATTTTTCGTTGTTTCCAAAGGGTGGAGTAAGGGTGGAAGTATCGGCGGCGGCTGGAGGATACGTGCAGAGTATCCAGGCGGAAGCCGTAGGGACGGTAGCCATGGTATTAGGGGCGGGGAGAACGAAGCAGGGAGATAAGATTGATGCCGCTGCCGGTGTTGTGCTGGAGAAGAAGGTAGGGGACAGGATCAATAAAGGAGAAACCCTGGCCGTAATGCACACCAACTATGCCCCGGATAGTCGGGAGGTTTCCAGAGCCCGGGAACTGTTGGCAGCAGCTTACCTGATTAAGGACAAAAAGCAGGAGATTCCGCCGTTGTTGCTGGGGAGAATTGATAAGGAAGGGATCACTCGGGGGGCGGCAAGATGAATCTGGCTCCTTTTATTGAACATACTCTGCTCAAACCGGAGGCTGCCGAGGCTGATGTGAAGAGGATTTGCCGCGAAGGGTTAAAATATGGTTTTGCGGCTGTTTGCGTGGCCTCTTTTTACGCAGCCTTAGCGGCCCGGGAACTTAAAGGCAGTAATGTTAAGGTGTGCACGGTCATAGGATTTCCTCTGGGCGCTTATACTACTGCCGTCAAAGCTTTTGAGGCCGGCGAAGCTGTCGGCAGAGGTGCCGATGAATTGGATATGGTTATCAATATCGGCGCTTTAAAGGGTGGCGATTGGGACTTTGTCCGGGAAGATATTGCCGCTGTGGTAAAGGCAGCAGGGAGTAAGGCCGTTAAGGCCATTATTGAAACATCTCTCCTTAGCCGGGAGGAAATCGTGACGGCTTGCAGCTTGGCTGCAAAGGCCGGGGTGGCTTTTGTTAAAACTTCTACCGGTTTTGGCCCCGGAGGGGCGGAGGTGGAAGATGTGCTGCTGATGCGCCGCACAGTCGGCGCCGCCGTCAAAATAAAGGCGGCGGGAGGAATCAGGAGCCGCGAAAAAGCTCTGGAACTGATCATGGCCGGAGCCGACAGAATCGGAACCAGTTCGGGGCCTTTGTTGCTTAGAGACAATTAACTTGCCCGGCTTTTTAAACTTTGACAGTATTCCGGCCGTAATATATTTCAAGCATTTCCTTCTGGATTCTTTTCTTAATTTTGCCTCTTTCCCTTTGGCGCAGCTGGCTTTTTTCGACACCAAAGAGGTAATGGTCTAAATCAAATTCTTTAAGAATCATTTTTGTGTGGAAGATATTTTCCTGGTACACGTTGACGTCGATCATCTGGTAATTTTGCC
>CAZYHL010000135.1:1982-5515 GCA_964646795.1 uncultured Syntrophomonadaceae bacterium | reverse complement strand
ATTGTAATGTGATAACATAACCTAAAAATTTATGGAATCCGCTGATTAAGGGCTGCTTAAGAAGAAGGGAAAAGTGCGGCCGGGTTTCTATGATTAGAATTGACTAAAAATTTTAAGTTTTTATTTATGTGAACTTATTGAATCGCAAGAAGGAACGAAATGGTTTGCAGAGAATCTCATTAAACAGTATGTTAAGGAGGAGGAAAATAATGCCAAACGCATGCATCAAGCGATTGGGGATTTTGACGGGAGGAGGCGATTGTCCCGGTTTAAATGCGGTTATCCGCGCTGTTTCCAAATCCGCTTTTTATCAGTATAATATTGAAGTGATGGGCATAATGAACGGTTTTGGCGGTCTTATCGAAAATGAAGCCATGCTTCTAGCAGAGCAGCATGTTTCAGGCATATTACACCGCGGCGGTACGATTTTAGGCACTACCAACAGGGATAATCCCTTTCGTTACCCTGTGGGCAACAAAAATGGTCAAACCTTATATGCCGATGTTTCTAAACGAGCCATTGACAATTTAAAGAACATGGGTATTGATGTTCTTATTGCTGTGGGAGGGGACGGTAGCTTAAGCATTGCCAACGAACTTCATAAGCAAGGGGTTCCAGTGGTAGGCATCCCGAAAACTATCGATAATGATTTGGCCGCTACCGACACAACCTTTGGCTTTGAAACGGCGGTAAACACTGCCACTGAGGCCATTGACAAACTCCATACAACAGCGGAATCACATCACAGGGTCATGTTTTTGGAAGTTATGGGCCGTGATGCAGGCTGGATTGCCTTGCATGCCGGGTTGGCCGGCGGCGCGGATGTTATTCTTATTCCGGAAATTACTTTCTCCTATGAAGGGATAATTAAGAAGATAAAGCAGCGTAAAAAGAAAGGTAAACGGTTTTCTCTGGTAGTTGTTGCTGAAGGAGTCAAGCTTCCTTCGGGCTCACGCGTTTACCAAAACCAGGTTGCCGGTAATCCTTTGCTGGACAAACTGGGCGGCGTTGCCGATGTGGTTGCCCGCAAGATCATGGAACTGACCAACACGGAAACCCGTGTAACTGTCCTGGGTCACATTCAACGCGGCGGTACCCCCACGCCTTCTGACCGTAATTTAAGCACGCGCTTCGGCACCTATGCTGTCAAAATAGCTATGGAAAAAAAATTCGGCCGGATGGTTTGCCTTTGTGACGGGAAGATTGGTTCTGTTCCTTTGGCTGACGCCGTATCCAAGCAAAAGCTGGTAGATCCCGGTGGTGAGTTGGTAGCGGCGGCCAGGGCGGTTGGCATATCTTTTGGTGATTAATGGTTTTATCCAATAATAATCAGGAATGTATTCCATTATTCAAGGCAATACCGGTGCCGGGATGTAAATATCAAACACCGGCTAGGGATAAATTTTATTATATTTCATAACAGGAGGCAATAAGAGTGAAAATTGAATGGCTTAAGCATGATGATAACTGGCAAGACGTAAAAAATGCTACAATGAATACCATCGGAAAAAGCGTCGGGCATTATCCCGACAGTGAATGGAAGTTGAGGCTTCTAAAATCCGAACATTCTCCGATCAGAAAAATAAGCTTCTCATGGAGATGGGTTGATTTGCCTTATTGGGTTTCAGTTCATTTTGTGCGGCATAAAATAGGGATAGAACATTTTGTAAAAACACAGCGATCCGACAGAACCGGTAAAAACCGAAACGAGCTGCCCCAGGGCACATATGTATCTCATGAGTGCGAAGCAAATGCGCAAGCGTTGATAACCATCAGCCGCAAAAGGTTGTGTTCGTCGGCAAGCCCTGAAACAAGACAAGCCTGGCTTCTTGTAAAAGAAAAAGTCGAGGCAGCAGAGCCGGAACTGTCGCGGTGCATGGTAAGAGAATGTGTTTATAGGGGATTTTGTCCCGAAATGTTTGGGTGCGGGTTTGATAAGACAGAAGCGTTTCAAAAGGAGTTAGCTGAATACAGAAAATAGTCTGGTTTTCGTACCGTTATTACAGCAATAATGTATACCGGTAATCATGAGATGCTAATAAATACTGAAAAATGGCTTCAATCCGGTCGCCTGCTCTAAGAGAGGGAGCTGCCGGAGTTTTGGGGTAAAGAGGTCGATGCTGCGTTGACATCAGCCGGCGGAAGTGTTAACTTTATGATATTATAATCGAATTGGCCGTAAAGAGGGGAGAGGAGATTTTTGACCAAGTTAAAACTCGGGCTTCCAGCAGGAAGTTTGCAGGAAGCTACTATGGAAATATTTAAAAAAGCGGGTTATGAAATCAGCGTTAGAGAACGTTCGTACTATCCCTATATTAATGATGAAGAGATTGAATGTGTCCTTATGCGTGCTCAGGAAATCCCCAAGTATGTAGAGGAGAAGGTGCTGGACGTAGGCCTCACCGGTAAAGACTGGATTACGGAAACCGGAGCCCAGGTGAAAGAGGTGGCGAATCTGACCTATTCTAGGCGGGGCTTGCGCCCGGTACGGCTGGTTTTGGCGGTACCAGAGGATTCTGAGATTGACAGTATAGAAGATTTAGAGGGTAAACGCATCGCCACGGAGTTAGTGGAAACAACTCGAAACTATCTTCTTAAAAAGAAAATTAATGCGTCTGTTACTTTTTCATGGGGCGCTACGGAGGTTAAGCCACCCCTGCTGGCCGATGCCATCGCCGAGCTCACGGAGACGGGGCGCTCGTTAAAAGCAAATCACCTGCGAATTATCGATACGATCCTGGTTTCTACACCCCGCGTTATCATAAATTATGAAAGCTGGGAGAATCCTTGGATGCGCAAAAAGGTGGAGCAAATGGTTACACTGCTTAGAGGAGCCTTACTGGCGGAGCAGAAAGTAATGTTGAAGATGAATGTACCTCAAGCTAATCTGGAACGGGTTATAGCCATGTTACCGGCCTTGCGTAAACCGACTATCTCCAGTCTTTACGAGGAAGAATGGATGGCTATCGAAAGCGTCGTTGATGAGAAAACGGTGCGTGATTTAATCTGCAAACTGAAAGATGCAGGGGCGGAAGGAATCATTGAATATCCGCTGAACAAAATCATTCCTTAAAACTATTGTTTAAAGGAATATAGAGGTTCGGGGAATTGTTCCGATAGAAGATATTGCGAATCCTAAATGCTGTTCAGTATTTAGGATTCGTTATCTTTGTTATTATAGCAAAGCTATAATTTAAAAATTTCTTCCACATTGGTTTCAAAATATTGGGCAATTTTTAATGCCAGCTTTTAAGTGGGGTCGTACTTGTTTCCTTCAATGGCAATAATTGTCTGTCTGGTTACATCCAGAACCCGGGCAAGTTCTTCCTGAGTTAGATTTTGATTCTTTCGCAATTCTTTTAAATTGTTTTTCATTATCCACCAAGTTTCTTTCGATAATATAAATTAGTTAGCCAAAAAACAAGTTGAGAAGCAAAAAATACGGTGGCTTGAGTTTCCAGGCGACCGGAGGTAATTAGCCCTTGAAATGACCAGACCAACAAAACAATTGTTGTAAAAAACCAGGAGATTCT
>CAZYHL010000135.1:0-1882 GCA_964646795.1 uncultured Syntrophomonadaceae bacterium | reverse complement strand
GGGAGCGGTTAAAGGAACAGGAACTTGCGGTTCGTAAGCGGTGTAAACATTGCTGGCCGGAGATGGATACTCTCACGAAGTTTGAACAGAATATCGCTGTTTTGAGGGAAATCATTGAGGAAGGACAGTTCGATGTCCTGTATAATCCTAATGGTGATACCGTTCAGAAAAATATCGCTTTTGTGAAGGTTCTCGATGAAAATAATTAACGGTCGGATTCCCACATGGAGTAACCCGGATGAACTGCTTGACAGGTTACTAGTTATACTGTGACTGTGGATGTATCCAGACCGTTTTTAAGTTCGGGAATTATCCCGATTGAAGATATAGCGAAACCTAAATGCTGTTGTGTAAATGGGTGCGTACTTTTAAGACCTGCACTGCCTTTGCGGCTATTAGTCCTCCAATCAAAGCGTTTATTAACTGCGGAAACATTAATACCTGGGTTATCGGCGCCGGCAGGTTTAATATATATGCGGCTGCACCGGCTATAACGCCAAATTTCAAAGCTGAGCCGGCAATAATGGTGATAAATTGAACATACCCGCTCTTGTTTGCCGCAAGCCCTGTCAGCAGACAAAAGACAGCATTACCCAACATTATAAAGGGTACTGCCGGTGCCAAGGCGGCATTCAGGATGCCAACTGTAAGAGCAATCCAGGGGGTGACGGAACCGATAAAGACACCGCCGAACGTACCTACCAGTAAAGTAGAGAATATCAGCATAAAATTTACTAAAGGGCCGGTAATTGTCGCCTGTAAGCGTAATGACTGAACAACCATAGTCAAGGCAAGGAGCAAAGCTGTTCTTGTCATGAGATTAGCCGTAATTTTTTTCATTTTTTTAATACCTCCGTCTTTGAGTGTAATGCGTATGCAGCAGGTCATGGGAGCGCTCTCCGAGCGGCTTTTTCAGAAACTCGTTATATACTTCTTGAATTGCCGGGTTCTCGTGGGACTTGCGTAAAGTTTTTCCTTCATCTTCACGGTACAATGCTTCCAGGCGTTTTTGTCTGTAATTGTCTTCCTGCGACCGGGGCTGGCCGCCGCCGTTAATACAGCCGCCGGGACACCCCATAACTTCAATGAAATGATACTGGGATACACCATTTTTGATTTCATCCATTAAAATACGGGCACCCTTCAAACCGCTGGTTACGGCTATTTTTAAGGTAACGCCTTCAAGCTGCCTGTATTGGGGTAAAGTTCCCGCCACCGTAATTTCTGCTGTTTTGATATTTTCCAAACCCACAAGGGGTGCAACATGCAGTTTTTCAAAGGGCAGTTCATTGCCGGTTACAAGTTCCCATACCGTTCTTAAAGCTGCTTCTGTCACGCCTCCGGTGGCGCCGAAAATATCCGCGGCACCGCTGGACAGGCCTAAGGGAGCGTCAAAACTGCCATCCGGCAACGACTGGAAATC
Organism: uncultured Syntrophomonadaceae bacterium; assembly: GCA_964646795.1. Taxonomy (GTDB): domain Bacteria; phylum Bacillota; class Dethiobacteria; order PWVN01; family PWVN01; genus CAZYHL01. The sequence continues at coordinate 459 of CAZYHL010000135.1, read as the reverse complement.
TATGCCGGCACTTTTTATCATCCTGGCAAGCTCTCTTGTGGTAAGCACTGCATCGACATTGTCTAAGCCGTCGTTCTGCATTTCCGGCCGTTGGATTTCATATTTTTTCGCCGTACACGGCATGACCGAAACGACATACATGTCTTGTGGTTCAACTTTAATCTTTTTAGCATAATAAGTTTTGATCAAAGCCCCGAGCATTGTATGTGGTGATTTACAGGTTGACAAATGTTTTAGCTGTTCCGGGTAATAATGCTCGATATATTTTATCCACCCCGGACTGCAGCTTGTCATCATCGGTAATACGGCCTCGCCGCCCGTAAGGGCACCGACAAGCCTCTGCAGAAGTTCGGTGCCTTCCTCGATAATTGTTAAATCAGCGCTAAAATTTGTATCAAAAACATCATCAAAGCCTAGTTCATGCAGCGCCGTGGCCATTTTTCCCGTTACCAGGCTGCC
>CAZYHL010000134.1:0-5525 GCA_964646795.1 uncultured Syntrophomonadaceae bacterium | reverse complement strand
TCTGATATCTTCCCCTTTATAAACGTCTCTTTAAAGACCGCATTAAAAAACCAATAGAGCGACCCGCCGAATAACCATGAATTGACATGAAATTTCCTTTATATAGTTTTTAGCGCCCGGTTCCCTGCTCTGCAAAAGGTTTCCAAATGTTTAAACCCGATCTAATAAGCACCTTGGTAACGTTGTTGAAATCCTTGGGTGCTACTCCCAGCAGGCGGAAGTCATTGTTGTCTAACCTGGCTATGTTCGTTTCCACCGGCTTCTCCAGCTGCGGCATCCAGTCATAAGGATAACGGTAAGCCTAATAAATATATTAGAGAAAAACAGCGCTTTCCCTGCCTGGAGCAAGGAAGTGTCCGCCAAAAAAGTACGTCATCTAAAGTATTTAGCTTTTACTAGGGTTACTTTACTTGCCCAGGTAAGGGAGAAACAGCGCTATTTGCGGGAAAATGACGATTAATATAACGCTGACGATCATAGCAAGCCACAGGGGTGTAAGTCCTTTAAAAATATCCGTAATAGACATTTCTGGATCCAGTCCCTTGACCACATAACCGACAAGGCCCACAGGAGGCGTCACCTGTCCGATCATTACCAGTAAAACGATGATAACGCCAAACCAGATAGGATCAAACCCCAGGGATAGGATAGTCGGCATAAGAATAGGAACGGTTAACATAATAACCGGCATAATATTCAGGATACAGCCCAATATAACATACATGAGGACAATACCCACAAAAACAACATATCTCGACAACTCTAGCCCTTCGACAAACTGCACCAGGGCTATGGGAATCCTCGAAAGGGCCAGTGTCGCATTTAAGAGCCCCACACCAACCATAATAATCAGGATCATGCCGCAGATAGCCGTTGCATCCAGTAGTCCCTCTTTTAAATTTTCTAGGGAAAGACGCCGTCTGAAAAGGCTAAAAATAAAGGCACCAAAAGCACCAATCGCGCCTGCTTCCACAGGAGTGAATTTGCCGGTATAAATGCCGCCCATAACCAGGATAAATAGCAGAATCATTCCCCAAGTTTTCCTGGCAGCCAGAATTTTTTGTACAAAGCCGGAACCCTCACCACGAGGTGCCAACTCAGGCTTTCTTATGACCATAATGGCCACAGTTAACATCATCAATCCGGCAGTAACTATCCCCGGCATGATACCCGCTAAAAATAAATGGCCTACTGATTGCTCCGCCAGAAGTGCATAAATGATAAAGACATTACTGGGCGGAATCAAGATTCCCAAAGTTCCCGCTACAGCTACCGATCCACCCTTAAGGGAGTCAGCGTAATTCATCTTTTTCATCTCAGGCAAAGCTGCTCTACCCATAGCAGCCGCAGTTGCCACACTGTCTCCGCAAACAGCCCCAAAGGCTGCTCCGCCGGCAATAGTCGCCATAGCTAGAGAACCGGGCAATTTCCCCAGCCAGGCCTTGAAAGTTTCGAATAGATCTGTGCTTATGCCGGCTGCCGTTGCTAGAGAACCCATGAGCACGAAGAAGGGGATAACGGTAAGAAAAAAATCCGCTACCTGGGAATAAGGCAGAGACCCCATCAACTTAAAAGCCGATTCCCAAGATGAAATAGTAGCACAACCCAAAAAGCCGCCTATCGCCATGGCAAAGGCTACAGGCAAGCCTAAAAATATTAAAACCAGCATGATGGCTACCGCCATGATACCAATCTGTGTCCTGGTTAGGGTGATAATGGTTATCCAATTAGGGATAGTAAATACCATCAAGGGGATTAATATCGCTACTATAAGTAACCAGCGTTTTTCCAAAACAGATATGGCTTTCCCTGTACTCTTCAGCAGGTCACCCACCACCACAATCAGGAAGATAAACATACCAACAACAATAATAAGAGCCATTCCCCAGACAGGCAACCTGAGCATCGACGTATAGGTACCAACGGCATAAATGTCCAGCATATATAGGATAGACCGCCAGACAAACAGGCACATAATAACCACTGATAATATATTGTTACTGACATCTAGCAGGGATAAGGCACCAGGTGATAGCTGGCTGGTAACCAAATCTATGACTATATGCCGTTTTTCTATTGTGACATAGGCTATGGAAAAGTAGGTAACCGTCACCATTAGGTACGTTTGCAGCTCGTAGATTCCAGGCAAACTAATATCAAAATAACGCATGGTAACATCAAACACTACCCCTAATACCATCAGGCTTACAAGTACCATGGTAAAATAGGACATGCCCAAACTCACAGGCTTGATAAACTTATATATCGCGTCTCCCATCTTTTCCAGAGATTGTCCCGAAGAGGCACCGGTCGGCTTCCCGGCCTGTGCAGAGATCGGTGTTGTGTCTTTTGTCACTTCAGCTCATCCCTTCTTTTTTATATAAGGAGAGAGTTGATCTCCATTAAGCCTTAACTCTCCCCTAAAACTGATTTAATAATCCCACAGAATGCTACTGAATTATATACAGGTAATCCGGGATATAAGCTCCCTCTTCTTCCAGCTCAGCAACATAACCCAACATTTCAGCATATATGCTTCTGGCATTAGCATAGCCCTTGCAGTTTCTCCAAGTCTGATAGGCTTGCTGACCATATGAAGCTGTGCAAGGGCACCACGAAATGGGTATCCCATACACATCCCTGGCAATGTACCCGGCAGGGAGAGAAAGAAAACCCCCGAATGGAAATCCGGGGGCTGTGATATTCAGCCTGCCCGTCCCCAGGTATTAATATCCTAATGCCTCAAAGCGTTTATCAAGCTTCTTTTTTTCGTCTTTACCAAACATCATCATTCTTTTATCGGTAAAGATCTTCAAGTGCTCATACCCGGTAGTACCCGGCACCACAGTTATATTGTTGTAATCCTTCGGCGCAGCACCCGGCATACGGAAGTCCTGGTTATTAACTCTTTCAATAGCCACTTCTTCAGGTTTATCCAGCTGTGGAAGCCAATCATAGGGGTAGCGGTAGCTGCGGTAAATCATATTGATGGGGAAAAATTTACCCCAGTAAGGACTAATGTATTCCCAAACTATTTCGTGTTGAGCGGTAACTTCCATTATCTGCCCTTCCGCACCCAGGGTTATCAGGGTGTTGCCATTAGGAAGTCGCTGAACAGAGCTCACAAAACAGCTGTAAAAATGATCTGCCAACATTGGTCGTATATTGCCGAGGTTCTCGGGATAAACACTCCATACTACATCCATAGTGACTGGGTTAATCTCCAGAACCCGGGAATAATCACGGCGTACAGCCATATTACCGGTGCGCGTTTGGGGGTTGGGGTTATCATAGCCAGCCCAGCCGCCATTGTCGAAAATTAAAATATTGCCGGCACCAGGCAGTCCCCTGGGAATCATATGCACATGGTGCTGGCCGATAACCCACTCAAGTTTTCTGCCGACTTCGTCATCATAATCGGGACCCAGCTTCCAGACAATCTTGCCTGTTTGCTTCGAAATAATGGCAATGATGTTGCTTTGGCGGGAGTCCCAGATGATGTTATCAGGATGGAATCTTTCATCGCCGCTGTCATACCACTTGTTTGGCCCCAGATAACTCATTGAATTTATATGCATCCAATCACCGCCGGCCACTGTCAGGCCCGGGTTCCTGAACAGGGCGTTTATCGCGCCGTCCCTGAAACCCAGCTCGTCAAAATGCTCATTGCAGTTCCAACGCCAGAGGATGTTTCCATCCCAGTCGATTTCTATAAAGCAGTCATCCAACAGGTTTTTGTCTGATATATTGGGATTGTTGACATTATGGTGGCAGAGCAGTAATGTTCGCCCGCCTTCAATTTTCGGTTCCATTCCCGGCACATAATAGCCAACGGGGTTACCCTCACGCTGATAATCATGATGCTGCCGTGCCATCCACTTCGGTTCGTTGTCAGGATCCTCGACGTATTCTAAATGATCGAACTTCCACTCAATATTCCCGTCCCAGTCAACCTGAACCAGGTCAATACAATCTTGAAATCCGTATTTGCCGTCCCTTTCACCCGTGGCACCTAGAACCCTGCCGCCGGGTAAAAGTTTGTTTGGGTTGCCCTGGAGTTCTTTCCAAAACTTGACTACTTTGCCGTTCATATCGATCATAATGGCACCGTGCTCTTCAGCTGGGAACAAAGTATATCCGTTCCATGCCTTCTCAGGGTTATATATCGTCGTACCTGTAGGATTTATTGTCGGTTTGCCCATTAAAAAACCTCCTTGTATACTAACCAGCGACGTCAATTAACGCTCTTTATGGTAACCTCCAGAAACACTACTTTATGATGGACAGATAATCCGGAATATAAGCTCCCTCTTCTTCCAACTCAGCAACATAACCCAACATTTCAGCATATAAGCTTCTTACATTAGCATAGCCCTTGCCTTCCAATTCCTGCATTTTCTTTTCTATCAAAGGCTCAACTGCAGCTATCCATTCACCCATTTCCTCCTCGGTGGGAATTATAAATTCATGATCCCCCTGATCCTTCATCCAACGGAGGTCTTCCTCGCCGCCAAAGTCCAGGCCGTAACCGCATTGTGCGGAAAAATATTCTCCTGTTTCAGCATCAACCAGCTCCTGAAGGTCTTCGGGCAAGCTTTCATAAAAGTCCCTGTTCATGGCCAGGTAAAAAGAACTAGTGGATATGTTAAGAACGGTGTGGTACTTAGCAATGTCCGTTATCTGAAAGGCCTTGATAGGAGCAAAGGGACACAATATGCCATCCGCCAAGCCTCTTTCAAGAGAGATGTACCAGTCAGCGGTCCCGATAGTGATAGGAATAGCGCCCATTGCTTCTATCATATCAGCACTTGAAGAGCTTAAGGCAATAATCCTTACCCCTTGTAGGTCTTCCAGGGTTCTGACAGGCTTGCTGACCATATGAAGCTGTGCCAGGGCACCACAAAAATGGGAAAGGATAATCACGTCATCCGGATGTTGGGCACGCCATTCTTCACTGTTTTCGTAAAGTTTCCAGGTGGCCAGGCCAGCCACAGTAGCACTGGGAAAAAGCATTGGTAATTCTATAAGCTCCGATAGGGGATACCTGCCCGGCTCATAACTATGGAAACCGATACCCATTTCCAGCAATCCACTGCCGATGGAGTTCATCAACTCATCGTTTTTGGCTACGCTTCCCAGGTCCAAAAAAGTGACATTAAGCCTTCCCTCACTTTTTTCATTCAAATTATCAGCAAGAGGGAGATGAGCATACTGAGTCAAAAATTGCGGCCGAGCATGCTGACCTTGATAGGATATCTCATATACTTCTTCTTCCTTTCCACTGCCATTTTCCGAGCAGGCAGCCAGCGGAAGCAGACAAACCAAAATAACGATTATAAAAAATTTCTGCGCCCTTATCTTCTTCACTTTCTTAATCCTCCTTTTGTTTTTTTCCAAGGAACATAACTAGAACAAACCTTCTTCATGATCCCTCCCTTTTCTTTTAACTGATAAATTCAAATTTATTCTAGCACAATCATTCAAAATTTACAACTATAATTTAACATTACACTTGTAAACTCATG
>CAZYHL010000133.1:0-5549 GCA_964646795.1 uncultured Syntrophomonadaceae bacterium | reverse complement strand
AACCCCACATATTTTTATCTTAAGCAACTATTTTACCATTAAGCCCCCATAATGCATTCCTGATAAAACTGCTGTTACCTTGAAAAATAGGAATATTACCGATATTTTCTTGATCAATATTTCTTTGGTTTAAATATTTTATTACTTTCTTCACTTCTTCTTTCAACTCAATACATATTCTTTGCGGTAGATATACCTTATGTCCTCTAACTTTTACCCCTTTTCGCCGCCAACCGATAATTTTAAGGGTACTGATAGTTTTAACTCTTAAGAAGGCCAGAAGCATTCCTCCAGAGAAGTGCTTAAACCTTTCTCCTGTTCAACAGTTTTTCCAGCTTTTCTTTCAGGGAAAGGAAGTACCGCCTGGCAGAAACGGCTATCCTGCCTGCCGAAATTGACGTCCTCTCCGTCCATTCCCTGATGATCCGGCTGAATTCTTTGCTGCTGCCGGCGTTTATCCAGAGCAGACCAAAGCCGGCAACCAGGAAAAACCCTACTAAACCTATGATAGTCCGACCGGCGCTGCGGGCGACCAGACCGCCGCGACCGCCTTCACCCCCGGGAGCCGCCCCGCTGCCGTTCTCCGGAGGGCCGTAAAAGTAGTAATCCACCACGCCGGCAAAGTAGCGGGCTCCTTCTTCCGCCGCCTCCCGGGTATTGTTGTGAGCGCCAATTTCCAGGAGCAGGTTAAGGGGTGTTAAATCCTGGTTAAAGTCACCGTGCCCCATGAGGACGCCTTTAACCAGTTCCGGTTCGAGCCGGTCGGAATAACCCTTGAGGTCAAAGGCAAAGCTTCTGCTAACGGGATAGTTTTGGTTCTCCAGGCCGACAACAAATAAAACACAGGTGATTACGTCACTGTCTATGCTGGTTTCGTAGGCTTCCGCCGGGGCTGCGTCCCGGTGAATGTCAAAAATAACATCGGGACCCTGGCTGAGCAGGCGCTGGGCCGTTACCCGGGAACGCCGGTAAGCGCCCCTGTCATGGGGCAGATGCAGGGTTTCATCATGGATGACACGGATACCCTTTTCTTCCAAGGCTTCTTTAAAGGCTTCCCCTACCTTGTGAATCCCTCCCTTGCCGTCTATGCTTTCGGTACCGTCGGTGGGGATATAAGACTCGGCGTTATGGGTATGGTAGATGCCGATTAACCTCTTGGGGCCGGCCTGTTCCCCTTCTTCCTTTAGCATTGATACTGCGCCCTCAGGGAAAAGGCCCGCTAAAACTTCCCGGCGAAAATTTTGGGCCAGATGTTCTTCCAGGTCTTTTTTTTCCAAATATTTAGCAAAAGCTGTTTTTCCTTCTATTTCATAAACCCGGAATAGCCTGTTGTCGGAGGTTAAAAATTCGTCGCCAAGCTGGATTCTCCGGCCGGTCACAAGGAGAGCTTCGCCATCCTCAGCCACCATCCGGTAATACTCTTCCTGTTGTATTTCCTGGGAAGACAATTCTTCCCCGGCAAAACCGGACACCACCCTCTCATTCTCCAGGCCTGCTGCCGTTGAACTCAAGCTGACACCCAGAAACACGCTTAAAACAACCAGGCTTTTTGGACATCTAATCATCTTTTGTACCCCTTTCCAGCCGTTCCCGGACTTCACCGACAACCTCCGCCAGGAAAACAGCCAAAAGACCAGCCAATACCGCCCCGCCCAAGATGCCGCCGCCTCCTAAAACAACGGCAGCATTGCCCGGGAAATAGAGGCTGCTTTCAATCCAGGTAAACAAGTCCAAAAGGAGAACGCCGCCTAAGGCGCCGATAAAAGCTGAACGGCGGGAACGCCCTGCCAGGTAGGCAAAAACTGCGGCAATAACAGCCGGAAGATAAAGAGGATCAATGTCAAAGGAGATTAAACCCGGCTCTAAGGGCAGGAACTTATCCGTAGCATAGACTGCCGCTGCAGCCAGCAGCATCGTCAGGATACCCCTCGACTTTTCCTTGGGCGTATCGGCTGTCCAGAGCAGGTAGATTATTATGCCCAGGGGAATCAAGGCGCCGCCGATATTAATGCTCAGCCCTCGGTAGAGGGGAATATCGGGCAGGAAAGATCCGGCCAGGATGGCAAACAGGATGGCAAATGCCTCCGACCTGTTGAGCCTCAGCCGCTCCAGGACTCTTTCCAGTAAACCCGCAAAAATCAAGAAGGCCACGGCGACTAAGGCAATAAAGGGAAAGGAAGTTATCGACAAAGAATATGCCTCCTTTTTTTTTATTTTTTACAGGAACGGAACAACTTATGCCAAAGAAAAAACCTCCGCTTCCTGTAAGAAGCGGAGGTTATGTTCCTTCTTTTTCGCTATAGTTTGACAAAGCTTGCTGAAAGTATGGCATCAAGTTTAAGTATTTTTTCAATAAGTTTATCGGAGATGATATTATCGACCTGAAGCACCATAACGGCTTCCCCGCCGATGGACTTCCTTCCTACCTGCATGCCGGCAATGTTAACATCGTTGTTGCCTAATGTCGTGCCAACCCTGCCGATAACACCGGGCTGGTCGATATAGGTACAGACCAGCATGTAATTAGACGGTACAACGTCTATCCGGTATTGGTCTATCTGCACAATGCGGATATCGTTTTTATTGAAAACCGTGCCGGAAAGGACTTTAGTCCCCTTGGCCGTTTCGACCTTCATGGTTACCAGGTTGGTGAAGTTCTCCACATCCATGGTGCTGACTTCTTTTACCTTAATCCCCCGCTGGCCGGCTATATGGGGAGCGTTAACGTAGTTCACATTGGCATTCAGCATTACCGACAAAACACCTATCAAGCAGTTGGTAGTCAGGGGGCTTACAGGGTAACCGGCTATCTCACCGTAATAACCCAGTTCGATGGTTTCAACCTGGCCGTCAAAAACCTGCATATAGAATTTGCCTAGTTTTTCCATGAGAGGCATAAAAGGCATGACATCACCCATGGTTTCCGGGGGAATGGCAGGCACGTTCACCGCTGTCACCACCGGTTCTCCCTTGAGAGCAGCAACTACCTGGTGAGCTACCTGAACAGCAACGTTCACCTGGGCTTCCTGGGTAGAGGCACCAAGGTGAGGGGTGACGATGACGTTATCCAGATTAAGCAAGGGGCTGTCCACCGCAGGTTCCTTTTCAAAGACATCCAGGGCTGCCCCGGCTATTCTGCCCGCCGACAAAGCATTAAACAACGCTTCTTCATCAATAATGCCGCCCCGGGCACAGTTGACAATCCTTGCATTTTTCTTCATTAAAGCAAACTCTTTTGCACCGATTAAATGATACGAAGCCTTGGTCTTGGGCAGGTGCAGGGTAATAAAATCGGCCTTTTGGCATATGTCTTCCAAGCTGGTCAATTGAACCCCGATTTTTTCAGCCCTTTCCCGCGAAATATAAGGGTCGTAGCCTAGGATAGCCATACCCATAGCTTTCGCTCTTTTGACTACTTCGCTTCCTACCCGGCCTAGACCAATCACGCCGAGAACCTTGTTATACAGTTCCACGCCCATAAACTTGCTGCGTTTCCACTCTTTATGCTTCAGAGAATTGGTAGCGGCAGGGATGTTTCTTGCTAAAGCCATCATCATGGCCATGCTGTGTTCGGCAGCAGAAATCGTGTTCCCTTCCGGAGCGTTAAGGACAATAATGCCTTTTTCCGTTGCTTTCTCGACATCTATGTTGTCTACGCCAACACCGGCCCGGCCAATAACTTTAAGATTAACGGCGGCTTCTATAACATCTGCCGTTACCTGGGTACCGCTGCGAACAACCAAACCTTCGTACTCGCCGATGACAGAAAGGATTTCTTGGGCGGAAAGCCCCGGCTTTTCTTCAACCGTAAACTGCTCTTTCAAAATTTCAATCCCCTCAGGAGAAAGAGGGTCGCTGACAAGTATTTTCATGTATTTTCACCTCTAAAAAAAGCTCTCTCCTTATACCTCCTGGCAGAGAAAGCTCCCTGTTTTGATTAGTTTTGATAATACCACAACAAGCATAAGAAAGCAAACAAAAAATAGGCTGGTAAGGCATAAACACAAGCCGGTGCGGGCTAGCAGCAGGCACGGATAAAGGAACTGAAGATATTTCTGCTGTCCGGGCAGCTTTCCACAAGGGCTTCGGGATGCCACTGGAGTCCAAGGATAAAGGAAGCTGTATTGCTTTCCAAGGCCTCCACCACCCCGTCGGGAGCATAAGCGGCGACCTTGAAACCGTGCGGCACAACGGAAACGGCCTGATGATGCAGGCTGTTTACTTCTAGCGTCCGTTTTCCGGTTAGCTTATTGAGCAGCGTGGCTTCCTCTATTTGCACCGAATGACTGGCAAACCAGGGGGCTCTTCTTTGAAAATGCTGTATCCTGCCGGGGCAAGCCTCGTCCAGATGCTGTGCCAGGCGTCCGCCCGCTGCAACGGCGAGAATCTGGGCGCCGCGGCATATTCCCAGCAAAGGAAGATTAGCTTTGATGGCTTCCCTGGCCAGGGCTAATTCAAAGCTGTCCCTTACAGGATCAACTTCTTCGAGGTGGGGAGAAGGTTCCTCGCCCAGCAAGAAGGGATCGATATCTCCGCCGCCTGTTAAAAGAAGGCCCCGGAGCTGCCCAATCACTGCCGTCGCAGCTTCGGGCTTAAGACTTGGCAGGATAAAGGGCAAACCTCCCGCCGCTAAGACAGCTTGAATATAGTGTTCTCTAACCCAAGTTTTATGTGTTTTGTAGTCAAAATCAGAAGTGATGCCGATTAGCGTCAAACTGCTTCCTCCCTTGCCGGTTAAATCCATAAAAAAACGCAACCCGCCGGATTACGTTTCTGACTAATTTTAAAACCCTTGCCTTTAAAAATCAATCAGACCAAGACTAATCTTTAAGGCTTCGTCAATTCTTTTCATTACTTTTTCATCCAATTCCGTGGTTTTATCCCGCAACCGCTGTTTGTCAATTGTTCTTACCTGTTCCAGGAGAACCACAGAATTTTTATCCAAGCCGTAGTCATTGGCTTCAACTTCTACATGGGTCGGCAGTTTTGCCTTGTCTATCTGGGAAGTGATGGCCGCTACAATAACCGTGGGGCTGTACCTGTTGCCGACATTATTTTGAATAATTAAAACCGGCCTTACTCCTCCCTGCTCCGAACCCACGACAGGGCTTAGGTCAGCATAGTATACATATCCCCTTTTTACATCCACCGGTTCTCACTCTCCACCAACCAATTGCTCGGCAATAATGCCGGCCTCGTTTTCCGCTTCTAAAGCTTCATTGGCCAGGTTAAGATTTAGACGAGCCATTTCGATGTAGCCTCGCTGCATTTTCTCCCTGATTTGACGTTTCTTTCTTTCTTGGAGGTATAAACGCATGGCTTCTCTAATAAATTCGCTCCGGGTCCGCTTTTCCGAGGCGACAATGCCGTCAACCTCGTCTAATAGAATATCAGGTAAGCTGATCATGATTCTCTTTGTTTCCGGCATGAGCTAAACACACCCCCTGATTATTAACCGGTTTCCCGGCTTACCGCCCGGTTTATCATCTTTCAATACTAATTATTATACAAGGCGGTTCATTAATATGCAATAAATCTGAAATTCTTAG
>CAZYHL010000132.1:0-5565 GCA_964646795.1 uncultured Syntrophomonadaceae bacterium | reverse complement strand
ACAAAGTTTATCAACCTGAAAGATGCCGGTGACCCTGTCGAGCTGGCTGCTTACTATGACAAAGCCGGAGCTGATGAACTGGTTTTCCTGGACATAACGGCGTCCCACGAAGGAAGGAAAACAATTGTCGAACTGGTACGGCAGACGGCGGCACAAGTGTTTATACCCTTCACCGTAGGCGGAGGCATCGGTTCTATTGCTGATATCAGGTCAATATTAAAAGCAGGGGCCGATAAGGTCTCGATAAATACCGTTGCGGTAACTAACCCAAGCCTCATCACGGCCGGAGCTGAAGAATTCGGTTCACAGTGCATTGTTGTGGCTGTCGATGCTTCCTTTGATGCCGAGCTGGCTGATTGGGTCGTTTATACTCACGGAGGCCGTACCAGGACCGGGCTGAAAGCCGTTGAATGGGTTGCCAAGGCTGAAGAGCTGGGTGCCGGGGAAATTCTGCTTACCAGTATGGATACGGACGGCCAAAAGGACGGGTATGATCTGGAGCTGACAAAAGCAGTGGCTGAAAGGGTAAAAATACCTGTTATCGCCTCCGGAGGAGCAGGACGCCTGGAACATATTCATAATGTCTTAACCCGGGGCAAAGCTGACGCCGCCTTGGCGGCATCAATATTTCACTATGGTACTTACACTGTGGCCGGAGTTAAGGAATATTTGAAGGAACGGGGAGTTGAAGTTCGTGACGCTTAAATTACTGAAGGAAGCCTCATGTGCAGAACTGGTTTATAACAAAGACGGCTTAATCCCCGCTGTAATCCAAGATGACCTTAACGGCGAGGTTTTGATGCTGGCTTACATGAACCATGAATCCCTTGCCAAGACGCTGGCAACAGGAGAGACCTGGTTCTACAGCCGCAGCCGCCGGGAGCTCTGGAACAAGGGTGCGACCTCCGGCAACCGTCAAAAGGTCAAGGCCATTTATTACGATTGCGATGCCGACACGCTTCTGCTCCAAGTAAACCAGCAGGGAGTAGCCTGCCATAAAGGTTTTAGGTCGTGCTTCAGCAGTATGCTGGCAGCGGAAGAGGAATATATTGAAAAAAATAGGTGAAGAAGGAGCCGAAGTAGTGATAGCCGCCAAAAATAACTGTAAGGCGGGACTGGTTTATGAAGCCGCGGACTAGATTAGGAGGATAATCTTGATTGACTATCATATCCACACCAAGTTGTGCCGGCATGCTGTCGGAGAAATAGAAGAATATGCAGAAACGGCAAAGGGGAGCAAGCTGCTAGAGCTAGGGTTCGCTGACCATTTTCCCCTGGAACTATTGGATGCAAATCTTTCCACTAATGTTACCATGGCCGGAAACCAGCTGGAGGGTTATATTGCCTCCGTCCTTTCCCTGGCAGCTAATACCACCAACCTTGTTATCAAATTAGGGATTGAAGTTGATTACCTGCCGGGCCGGGAGCAGGTCACTGAAAAGCTGATAGCTTCCTACCCTTTTGATTTTGTTATCGGGTCAATTCATTTCCTGGCAGGTTGGGATTTTACTAATCCTGTCAATATTAAAGGATTTAAGCTGCGGGATGCAGAAAAAATTTATACGGATTATTTTCAGCTGCTGAAAGAAATGGCGGCAGCTGATTTGTTTGATATCGTCGGACATGCGGATGTCGTGAAAAAATTTGGCCATCTTATTGATGAGGAAGCAGCCAAGGAAATCAGGCGGGAGGCTGTGGATACCATTAAAAAGCACGGCCTTTGTGTAGAGGTAAACACCTCGGGTTGGCGGGCGCCCGTAGCGGAGCAATATCCCTCCCGCTCATTTTTAACCGACTGTTTCAACCGGGATGTGCCGGTAACCTTGGGTTCCGACGCTCATTCGCCCGGTGATGTCGGCAAGGGCTTCCCCGAAGCGTTGGTTCTGCTTAAAGAGATCGGTTACGGCCAGTTGGTGACTTTCAGTAAAAGAAAGCGGAGTTTTCTGGCATTATAATGCCAATGTTTAACAGACAAAAAAATTTTTAGGTGGTGGAGGTTTTGCATTGGCAAGGGGTAAAGTGCGAGCCGGGGGTTATCTACTTCAGCTATACCGCTGAAGGGCTTCATTCTTTATGTTTTCCGCCGGGCCCTCCCCCGAACCGGGAAGGTCAAACCCAGAGGGAAAACCCGGATAAGGAGCCCGCCTGGGTTAAGGATTTCGTGCTAAGTCTTGAAGGCTATTTTCTGGGAGAAAGAAATGATTTCCGTTCTTTTCCTGTGGCTGTCGGTGTTTATCCGGCCTTTTCCCGCCGGGTGATGTTGCAAGCGCGGGAGATACCCTACGGAGAAACTCTTTCCTACCAGGCCCTAGCTGCTGCCGCAGGTAATCCCGGGGCTGCCCGGGCTGTAGGAAATGTAATGAATAAAAACCCGCTGCCGCTGGTTATTCCCTGCCACCGGGTAATTAATAAGAACGGCGGACTTGGTGGTTTTAAAAGCGGGCTCGATTGGAAAAAATATCTTTTACAACTTGAAAAGGCCGGCAGCCGGCTTCAAGGAAAGAAGGAGATTCTATGAACATAGATCCTGTTGCATTTTCTGTTGGCCCCATTGATATATACTGGTACGGTATCCTGATTAGTACAGGCGTTTTGGCTGCTGCTTTCCTGTCTGTCAAGGAAGCACTGCGCCAGGGGATTAACGAGGATTATCCGCTTCTTTTTTTATTCTGGGCCTTGCCCTTGGGCCTTTTGGGAGCACGGCTCTGGTATGTCGTCTTTAACTGGAGCTATTACAGTCAAAATCCCGGCCAGATTCTCGCCTTCCGTTCGGGAGGCCTGGCTATTCATGGAGCTGTAATAGCGGGCGTTTTGACCCTGATATTTTTCTGCAGGGCAAAGAAGCTGGATTTTTGGCAGTTCGGGGATATTCTGGCTCCCGGCTTAATTTTGGCTCAGGCTATTGGCCGCTGGGGTAATTTTTTCAACCAGGAGGCCTATGGCGTCGAAACGGATCTTCCCTGGGCTATGTACATAGACGGGGCATACCGGCATCCTACCTTTTTATACGAATTTATCTGGAATATGATGGTTTTTGGATTACTTATGCTGCTGCTCAGGCGAAAGTCAAAGCCGGGCGAGGTGCTGATTAAGTACTTTATTTTTTACTCGATAGGCCGTTTTTTTATCGAAGGGCTGAGAACCGACAGCCTTTATGTCGGTCCTTTCAGGACCGCCCAGGTGGTAAGCGTGCTATTTGTTATAGCCGGCCTTAGCCTGCTCAGGTTCAGGAAAAAAGAAACGCTGCGGCAAAAATGAGGTGGTTTGCATGTCTTTAAGGTATTTAAGCGGGGGCGAATCCCACGGCCCGGGTTTAACGGGGCTTATTGAAGGCCTGCCGGCAAACCTGGAAGTCGATATTGGCTTTATTAACGGTCAGCTTAGCCGCCGCCAGCAGGGTTACGGCCGGGGCGGCAGAATGGCGATAGAGAAGGATAAGGCCGTGTTTATGGGCGGCTTAAGATTCTCACGTACGACGGGAGCTCCTGTTGTTGTCCAAATTATGAATAAAGACTATGAGGCCTGGAAAGAACAAATGCAGCCCCTTGAACCGCCGCCGGGCACCTTGGCTGCCGTTACCGCTCCCAGGCCGGGGCATGCCGATTTGCCGGGGGCTTTGAAATATAACCAGAGGGACCTGCGCAATATCCTGGAACGGGCGAGTGCCCGGGAAACAGCAATGCGGGTTGCCGTTGGCAGCATTGCGCGGCTGCTCTTAAAGGAATTTGACGTAACTATATCAAGCCTGGTCGTTTCCGTTGGCCCCATTAAAGCTGAAGCGGTACCGGGAACGACAGCCGCAGTTCAGGCAAAGGCTGACGGTTCTCCTTTGCGCTGCGTTGACCGGCGGGCGGAAAAATTAATGATGGCATACATTGATAAAGTCCGGGCCGAGGGGGATACCGTCGGCGGGGTATTCGAAGTGACGGCACAAAATTTGCCGCCGGGCTTAGGCAGCCATGTTCAATGGGACCGTCGCCTGGACGGCTGCCTGGCCAGGGCTTTTATGAGTATCCAGGCCGTAAAGGGAGTCGAAATCGGCCAGGGCTTCGAGGCAGCTTTATTGCCCGGCTCTAAGGTGCATGACGAAATATTTTATACGGCGGCAAAAGGTTACTACCGGAGCACCAACAGGGCGGGAGGCTTGGAAGGCGGTATTACCAACGGCTCCCCCGTAGTGGTTCGCTGCGCTGTAAAACCTATTCCCACGTTATTAAAACCCCTGCAGAGCGTTGAGATGAATACGCATGCTCCCTTTGAGGCCCGGGTGGAGAGGTCCGATGTTTGCGCGGTTCCGGCTGCTTCTGTTGTGGGGGAAGCCGTTTTAGCCTGGGAACTGGCAGCGGCCTTCACGGCAAAGTTCGGCGGTGACAGCCTGGAGGAAATGAAAGCAAACTACCGTAATTACCTGGCTTATCTAAGCAGGCGCTAAGGGGGAACCAAAAGATTGAAAGTTGTAGATGTCGCCTTGCCGGGGAAAAATTATAAAATTTATATTGGTAAAGGTGTCCGGCAGCAAGCGGGCTCCATTTTAGCGGCCGTTTTCCCTCCCGGTACAAAGGTGCTTGTAGTGGGAGACAGTAATACCCTGCCCCTTTTCGGTCCTGAGCTTGAAAAAAATCTGAGGGAGTCCGGCTTTAAGCCGGCCTTGTTCCAAGTACCTGCCGGGGAAAAAGCCAAAGATTTAACTTATGTGACGGCAATTACGGCGGCAGCTTTAAAGCAAGGCCTGGACAGGAGCAGTGTGCTGGCAGCCCTTGGCGGCGGAGTTGTGGGGGATTTAACCGGATTTTGCGCTGCCGCTTATATGCGCGGAATTAATTATGTTCAGATACCGACAAGCCTTATGGCGCAGGCGGACAGCAGCATCGGCGGTAAGGTTGCTGTTAACCACGCGGCCGGGAAAAACCTGCTGGGATTTTTTCACCAGCCTTCCCTGGTTATCACGGATCCCGGGACATTAGCGTCCCTTCCCGAAAGGGAGTTTCGCGCGGGTCTTATGGAAATAATTAAATATGGGGTAATCGGGGATGAAGGGTTTTTTTCTTTGCTGGAGCAGAAACTTGAAACCGGAGGACATTTTTCTGCGTCAATCCTGGAGGAGGTTATCTGCAAATCTTGCCAATATAAACGGGATATTGTCCTGAAGGACGAAAAAGAAGCCGGCCTGCGTATGGTCTTGAATTTCGGCCATACCTTTGGGCATGCTCTGGAAAAAGTTACGGGGTTCAACTATTATTCCCATGGTGAAGCCGTGGGTATCGGCATGATCTGGGCTTCACGGCTGGCTGCAAGGAAGAACATGTTTCCCCTTCAAGCTGCCGGGCGGGTCGAAAAGCTGATAAAAACCGTAGGTTTCCCTCCGGTACCGCAAGAAGTCGATCCAGCTGCCGTCATGAAGGCGATCAGGCACGATAAAAAGAAAAGGCTGGACAGTCTATTTTTAATCCTGCCCCGCGCTATCGGCAAAATAGAAATTGTAACGGCAGGTTCGGCGGACTTAATCGAGGAGACAACTGACGTGATTATAAAGGCTTTCCGGGAGAAGTAAGTAGGGGAGCATTC
>CAZYHL010000131.1:0-5569 GCA_964646795.1 uncultured Syntrophomonadaceae bacterium | reverse complement strand
CCCCACGGAATCAGTCCGAGAATGTATTATATATTAATTTTTTGGCTTTCGCAATACGTCAGATGAACTTTTTTGAGCCAGCGTAACACGAACCGCCTGCATAGTTAAAACTGAATGATTCGTTCCCGTTTTCATTTACAGTACGCTGTTTAAAAAGTTAATTGCTTTCTCATTCTTAGGATTCTCAAACATTTCTTTCGGCTTGCCCTCTTCCAGTATCATACCGTCCGCCATGAAGACAACCCTGTCCGCAACCTCCCTCGCAAAGCCAATCTCATGCGTAACGCACAGCATCGTCATCCCCTGTTTTGCGAGGCCGCGCATTACGTTAAGTACTTCGCCAACCAATTCAGGGTCAAGCGCGCTGGTGGGCTCGTCAAAAAGCATGATCTCCGGCTCCATTGCCAAAGCCCGCGCAATCGCGACGCGCTGCTGCTGGCCACCGGACAGCTTGCTTGGGTATTCATTCAGCTTGTCCGATAATCCGACTCTCGCGATGATCTTTTCCGCCGACTTCTTCGCTTCTTCCTTGTTTTTATTACGCACCAAAATCGGCGCCAGCATCACATTCTCCAGCACGGTTTTATGCGGAAACAGGTTGAACCGTTGGAATACCATGCCCATCTCTAAAAGCATGGCCTTCTGCTTTTCCGCTTCTGCCCTGTGTATCGTTTTGTTATGCTCCCTGTGCAAAAACAACTCGTCTTTAATATAAATCTTTCCGCTCGTGATCTTCTCGAGCTGGTTTAAGGAACGCAGGTAAGTGGACTTGCCGGCACCGGAAGGGCCGATGATACAAATCACTTCACCTTTTTTAACCTCAAGGTTGATATCCTTAAGCACTTCAAGAGACCCGAAGCTCTTGTATAGATTTTCAGTTTTTATTATATAACGATACTCATCCATAACTGGCCCCTATTCATAAATCGATAGTCTTTTTTCAATCTTGCCAAATATAAACGTGAAAATCGCAGTTATGATCAGATAGATAATAAGTGCCGGGAAGAAAACGAGATAATTGCCTTCGCTTGTCATAATTGTCTTGGAAATCGTGGTGATATCCATCAACGATATAGCAAATACCAACGAAACGTCTTTAATCATCATCACAAATTCATTACATAAAGGAGGGATCATTCTTCTGACAGACTGCGGGATAATGATCTCCCTCATGGTTTGGCCGTAACTCATACCCAGCGCTTTGGCCGCTTCGTTCTGACCTTTATCGATCGACTGTATCGCCGCGCGGACAATCTCCGCGCAGTACGCCGCCGAATTCAGAGAAAACGCGATTACCGCCGCGATGAATGCCCCTTTATATACCGCTTCCGGGTCTCCGGCGCTGAATAAGCCCCTCCACGAAAATCCGAAAATTTCAGGTACCGAAAAATATACAACGAAAAGCTGTATCAGCAGGGGGGTCCCCCGAAAGAAAAAGATATATGCGCTGCTGATTTTGCTGATAAAGCGGTTTGCTGAAATCTTGCCCAAAGCGAGAAATATACTGAAAATAATGCCGATTGCAATTGACAATGTTGTGAGCAATAAAGTTAACTTGACGCCATGAAGCAGATTCTCGCCGCTTCCCAGCATCCGGTACGTATAATTCACCATTTGGCCTGTGAATTTTCCAACTCCGTCATCCGCCCTGTAGATTCGCCCTGCGAATCCTACATATGATTCCTTTATGGATTCCGCACCCGAGGTTGAAAACGACAGGTAGCTGACCACGCCAAGATCATTATATGTGATTATCAAGGACTTTCTGGAATCGTCCTTTTCGTCTTCGATGATTTGTTTCACTTGATCGGAAGCATGATCCATCATCACTTCCTTGGAAACATTGATTGCAGAGAGAATTCCGATAAGCGCTACAGCTGCCATAATCAATATGGCAGCTGTTTTCGACGAAGATTTCCATTGTCTAACGTTAACAATTTTTCTAATCGTTTTCATAATATGACCACTACAATCAATATTATTTTTTGACGCCTTATCCGGCGCTCAAGTATTCATTATCGGTCGGGTGAGTGATTCAGGAGCCAAACCAATGCGCAATATTTTCTTCAAAGAAGCCTTCTTCCGTAAGCT
This sequence comes from uncultured Syntrophomonadaceae bacterium, assembly GCA_964646795.1. Lineage (GTDB taxonomy): Bacteria > Bacillota > Dethiobacteria > PWVN01 > PWVN01 > CAZYHL01. The sequence goes on along the minus strand of CAZYHL010000131.1, from coordinate 3,478 downwards.
GCGCAATGGCTTCATTAATCGCCGCCTGAAGCGCGGTGTTATCAAGACCCATGGCCACACCAAACTGCTCCGGCTCGCTTTCATCCTGGAACGCCAATACGAATGTGGGATCCGAAGCGAGGTAAGCGATCGCGACCGTGGAGTCCACCACAACCGCGTCCACTTCGCCGTTCGCAAGCTGCGTAAAGCAGGTGGTTACTTTTTCATTCGCGGAAATGGTACAATTGATGGAACCCGTCTCATTGTAATTCGACATCAAAATATCCGAGGTGGTCTCTTTCTGAACCGATATTGAAAGGCCGTCCAGATCCATAAAACTTTCGATCTCACCTTCATAATCAGCCATTACAACGACAGCCTGATAGTTATTGATATACGGATCGGAGAATATCATGGTCTCTTTTCTTTCGTCTGTAATCGTTACCGCCGAGATAACGCAATCATAGTTGACGTCGATACCCTGGAAGATACCGTCCCAAGCCGTGTTGATAAAGTTGACCTCAACACCCAGCTTTTCTCCCAGCGCATGCGCAAAATCGACATCGTAGCCGATCGGCGTGGTTCCGTCTTCCGCAAAGTCCTCAAACGGCGGATAGCCTATTTCGACGCCGATAGAGAGCGTGCCATCTTGCATAAACTCAATTCCCGATATATCGATGGTTTCAGCAGTGTCCTCTGTTTCCGCAGATGCCTCAGTAGAGACTTCAACTGAAGCTTCGGTCGATTCTTCGGCCGATACCTTGCTCGCGTCCTCATTCTGTACAGCCGCTTCGCATGCTGCTAATGATATTAACATTATAACAGCTATTATCATCGCCAATATCTTCTTTTGCATATTATCCTCCTCAATAAATAAGAGTTGTACTACACAACTCCTTTGTTTGCATTAAAACTAACATGTATATTTGGGTATGTCAATAGGCATATTAGCATATTAATATAGTTAATTTGTTATTATATACATACATATTGTTATTTATCGTTTTTTATCGAAATTCTTTACTAATGCTTTATACTGCTTGCGTTTTTTTAGTTGTGGAAACGTGCCACTGGCACGTTTCCTGATCCTCGCGTTCGAATCCCCCTTATGCCATACCCGCCGTGGCGTAGTCCCATAATATTTCCGCCGATGGAACCATAAATATTACCTAAACCCCTCTTTTTCAGTGAGCAACTTGACTCTAGACCCCTATGTGGAAACATAAATATTCACTTATTCAATTATGGAATCATAAAAATTCATTATACTTTGCTGTTATATAAAAGAAAAGGAGCACTCGTTTCCGTGCTCCATATGACATCAGCAACCCTGAGGCTTTCAGTCGTCGGGTTCCAAGTTTATGGTTGTTCATCGGTTTTTATTTTATATCCTTCTTTTCAACTTGTTTAAATATTAAACTTCGCAGGGATTTATCGAAACCGCTGTTTCCGTGACGGGTGCGGCCAAAAACTCTTTACCGGAAAGTGTGCGTTTGATATCTGATGAAATTGCAGAATTCCTGCTCAATACTCGCCCTCCGTTTCAATATCCATAGATGCGAATTTTCCGCGACATCCGGCCGAAAAAGGGTAAAACAAAAGCAGGCGTGGTATGTTTGACATATAAGATGCCTGCTTGAAAGCTGTATTTCAGTATCCCAGCGACCTGTCGATAATGCTTCCGTCGATTGCGCTGAGCGTCAGATAAGAATACATCCAGCGGTTGCCCTCGTCATTCCATCTTTTAAACTTCTCAACTTCTTTTTCATCGTTCGGGTTGTAATGGTATCCGACAAAATCCCATACCGGGACAGCAACGACCTGCGTTTCGCTATCCTTAACCTTTATTTTCATCAGCGAAAGATAGATATCTGTTATATACACTTCAAGGTCGTCCCCGTTCTGGCTGTATATTTTTTGAAACATCTTGTCCTCGAACATCGCCATCACATCGTCAAAAGGAATTATTTCCGTATTTTCGTCCAGAACAGCTTTCTGTTTCATAATATTCGAACGGGAAAACTCGATAAAGCCGCTGTCGTCTATCAGCATGCTCAGGTTTTCGGGTTCAGCCGTCGGCGGCGCATATGGTGTAGATAATGGGCTGAAAAAACTCAGCAGCATCACCCCATTGATCTTTGTATAGTATCTCAGCTGGACGCAGGCTGCCAGCTTGTTATCCTTTAAATTCGGATAATATGAGCTTTCCCACAGACTTATATTCTCCGCGCCCAACTCACGGGCGGTTTTTTCAGCCAACTGAGCAGCTTCCTGAGGCGTTATCTTCAGCCTGTCCTTTGCTGCTTCCTCCAATGCGTCCGCCATTTGTTCTGCGCTCATAGAGGGAGTGTATGCATAGTTAAGGCTGGTATAATGAAACGATACGCCGCTTCTTCTTCCTCCGTCTGCGCCTATTGTCGCCATATTTTCGTAGTCGCCGCCATGTTCAAGCTTGACCCTGCCGTATATCTCTGTCACCCTGTCACCTTCCTCAGTTACAGGTTTTATATCCCGCGTGATGCTTACATACTCGTTTTCATCCGGAGCCGTCAGCATCTGTTTCTGTACCTCTTTGATTTGCTCATCCAGGCTATCCAGCCCTTCCTGCTGCGTCTTAAATTCGGCGTAAGGATCACGATCCTTTACTTCATCCCATTTTGTTTGTACATTGAACCTGCATTCTTTCAATTCGAGCAGTTCTTTTTCTAACCTCGGCTTCGCCTTTTCTTCAGTATTTACTTGCGATAACAATTGAGCGTCGCCGATGAAATAGTTAAGAAACTCATCGGCCCACTCCTGCGTGAGCGCCTCCGGTTCGAGCATGACGGTATGTATCGCGTCCGTATCGGGGATCGTGATTTTCGCATCCGCAAACACCTTGATGTTGCCCCTCTCATATGTACGCACGAATTTATCGGGAACGTCATATTCCCTGTAATCGAATGAAGTACCGCCCTGTTTATTGTTCTCAACCTTCACTTCGATGCTGTCCTTTTTGCTGATAACAACTGGAGTTTCCGGCGTCGGCTGACACGCTGTCGTGAAGCAAGCGACAAGCATTATCATGGCCAACGCCATCGATATCACAACCGCCGACTTGGATTTCTTCGCCGGATTAATCATTTTTATGATCCTCTCTTTCAGGTTCGATTTGCTCTCACATAGTGATGTGACACATTGCGGCATCCTTCTTTGCTTCATCAAACGGGTGGCAACCAGCAAGGATTCACAATATTTTTCCTTCTGCCCGGCTTTTACCAGGTTGAGCACCCGCTGGTCACAGGCAAACTCCATATCTTCCTTGACTCTTTTCAAGCTGATCCAAACAAGAGGGTTGAACCAATGCAGCGCCTTTGCCAGTACATACGCATAGCTTTTCAGAATATCGTTTCTCTTGATATGGCATACTTCATGCAGTACAATAGCGTCAATATGCTCCTTGCTTAATTCCTCCGTCATATCCGCGGGCAGCAGAATATGAGGATGAAGAAGGCCAAAC
>CAZYHL010000130.1:0-5592 GCA_964646795.1 uncultured Syntrophomonadaceae bacterium | reverse complement strand
TGTTGTGTTTTTAGTATGACTCTGTAAAAAGCTTATATACTAGAAGTGTTTTCCTGTGGCTTTAACGCTGAAATAAAGAAATAAATATGCCTGGATTACATAGCAATTCAGGCATAAATAATTATTATGCATAATTTTTCATTTTCTGTTATTTAATCATCAGGCATGAATAGTAAGCCAAGAAGACCCGGTCCGGTATGGCTTCCAATTACCGCACCTACCGGAGCAATAATGAGTTCTTTTACTGCAAATTTTTCTTTTAGAACTTCCGCCAATTTTTCCGCCGTTTCCAGAGCATCGCCATGGATTACGGTTCCCTTGATGGCCTTGCCGGCCGGTATTCTGTCCTTGAGTAGCTCAACCAGCCTTTCCCTGGCCTTGGCATTTCCCCGTACTTTTTCCACAGGCACTACGGCTCCTTCATCATTCAAAGCAAGGATTGGCTTGACATTTAACATCCCGCCTAAAAATGCCGACGCTTTTCCTATCCTGCCGTTCTTTTGCAGATATTCCAGGGTATCGACTAAAAAGAGTATGTTCATGCCCTCCAGGGCTTTGTTGATGATCTCTAATACTTCTGCTTTACTTTTACCCGCTTTTGCCGCCCTAGCGGCTTCAATGGCGACATAACCCAAACCCATGGTCGTGATTTTACTGTTGATCACCTCAATGTCATAATCCTGGAGCATGTCTTTGGCCATGTTGGCTGACTGACAAGTACCGCTTAGTTTATCGGAAATGTGAATCGAAATAATGCTGTCTTCAGTGCTTGCCACTTCCTTATAAGCCGTTACAAAATCTCCCGGGGACGGTTGCGATGTCCTGGGCAGAATATCGTTTTGCCGCAGCTTAACAAAAAAGTCGTCCGGTTTTAATTCCACCCAATCCAAGAAAGTTTCCTCGCCGAAGTGAACATTTAAAGGCACAACCTTGATGTCCAGCTCTTCAACAAACTCCTTGGGCAAATCTGCGGTGCTGTCTGTTATAATCCTGATGGTCAATTATTATCGCCTCCCTTTTATTTATTCCACTCCGATAACAAAATGATATAAAGGCTGACCACCGTTGTATACTTCGATCTCCAAGCCGTCATACTTTTCCTGCACTTTTTTCATTATTGCCTTGGTTTCCTCGAGAGTGATATCTTGCCCGGTATAAAAAGTAATTATTTCATCTTTTGCTGTCTCTACCATGTTTTCCAGGAGAGAAAACAAAGCTCCTTCCAGGGTTTTGTTAACTACCGTTAAATCGCCGTTATTCATGCCGATAAAATCACCCTGGGTTATTTCATAACCGTTGTACTGAGAATCCCTGACGGCCATGGTAATCTGCCCCGTCTTAACGCTGCCGAGGGCATCCCGCATTTTTTTAGCGTTTCCCGCCAGATTGAGTTCTACTTTATTCAAAGTAAGCAGGGCGGCCATTCCCTGGGGTATAGTTTTACTGGGAATAACCTCGATTTCTTTGTCGGACAGTTTCTTGGCCTGCTCTGCCGCCATGATAATGTTCTTGTTGTTGGGGAGAAGAATGATTTTGTCGGCTTTTAATTTTTTTATTTCTCGTAATATATCTTCAGTGCTGGGATTCATCGTCTGTCCGCCCTCGATCACTGCATCGACACCGAGGCTGGTGAACATTTCCTTGAAGCCTACCCCCGAAGCGACAGAGATCACCCCAATACCGTTATCATCCGGAGATTGGTCTTCTTCCACCGCGGTTGCCCACAAAGTTTCGCTGTGCTGCTCCCGCATGTTATCAATCTTAATTTTATGCATCGTGCCCAAGCAGGCGCAAATCTCTAAAACTCTGCCAGGATTATTGGTGTGTACATGTATCTTGAGTAAATCTGCTTCCCCGACCACCATAAGCGAATCACCAAGGGGAATTAGCTCTTCCTGAAGTTTATCCGCTGATAAATTTTCACCTTTAAGAATCAACTCGGTGCAGTAGCCAAACTTAATCTCATCAAATCCAGCCAGGACGGAGCCCCCTTGTTTCACCGTCCTTCCTCCCTGCGCTTCTGCCAATCCAGCGTAGTAATTAGGATCAATAAGGGCATTTAAAAAACCGAGATAAATGTAATATATGCCTTTGCCGCCGGCATCCACCACCCCTGCCTGTTTTAAGACAGGCAAAAGAGAAGGGGTTCGCTTTACGGATTCCAGGGAATGCCTGACTAGATTATCCAAAACAAAGAAAATTTCATTGTATTCCCTAGCTGCGTTTAGAGCAGCTTTAGCCCCGTCCTTGGCCACCGTCAGCATGGTGCCCTCGACAGGCTTCAACACTGCCCGGTAAGCTGAATCAGTCCCTTCCTGCAATGCTCTGGCGAAATCCATGGCATCGATCTCTTGTTTCCCTTCTAATCCCTTGGCAAAACCCCTGAACAACTGGGAAAGGATAACCCCCGAGTTGCCCCTGGCTCCCATTAAAGAACCCATAGAAACACTTTTGGCCATATTATTGACAGAATAGTCTGTTACCTTATTCAATTCCTGTACTGCCGCCTGCATCGTCAAAATCATGTTGGTGCCCGTATCGCCATCAGGAACAGGAAAAACATTTAAATCGTTAATCTCTTGTTTATTAGCATCAAGACCGGCAACGCCGCCGAGAAACATGTTTTTAAAGGCCAGCCCGTCTAACTTGTACTGTTGCAAAAATAACCTACCTCCTTAGCGGTTTGCTACCTGTACTCCCTGGACATTTACATTGACTTGACTGACGGTTAAGCCGGTTATATTCTCCAGCGTATATTTAACTTTTTCCATAACATTATTAGCTACCTCACGTATTTTCGTACCGTAGCTAACGACGATGTGCAATTCAACCACGAGACGGTCATCATCCATTAATACTTCTACACCTTTGCCCAGATTGTCCCGGCCTAATAGTTCGCTGATACCGTCTTTGATTTTCCTGGAAGACATGCCGACCAAGCCGTAACATTCAATAGCAGCATAACCCGCAAGGGTAGCAAGCAGTTCTTCGGATATGACAATTTTACCTAAATCTGTTGTAATTTCATTAGTCGCATCCGCGTCCTGTTTTTTCATAAATTACAACCTCCTTCTGTGGTAATAAAAGTCCTGTCCGTTTCGGCCCTATCCGCCGGGCCGGTTAAGTTATTTTATTATACCATAAATAAATTAGAAATTCCTACTTCTTTGCGATAACTTTTTATTGCTGTACCTGTACAGTACGCCGACGGCTATTAAAAGCACGCCGGAAACAAATAATATGCCCTCTACCGATACGACATCAGCTAACGGCCCAAAAAATAAAATGGCTGCCGGCATAGCACTGGCGGAGACAATCTGTACGATGGAAAATACCCTCCCCAACATGGTTGGCTCGGTGATTTCCTGAATCAACACCGTCTGAGCCGTAGCGATAATCGGCATAAAGAAACCGGCAATTCCCATAATAAATAAATATACAAAAAAATTACCTGCTATGCCTAAGAGACCGAAAGTGACGCCAAAAGCCACCAGGCAGGCGGCAATAGTCCGGACCTTGTCTTTGATACTGCCTTTTAGCGAGACATACAAACCGCCTATCAGCGAGCCGATTGTCCAGACCATCTCATTTGCGGTTAATTTCCAGACATCACTTCCGAAGCTTCTTTCCACCATAAGCGGCGTTAGTATTGCCGCAGGTGTAATCAGGAAGAAAGAGCAGGCATAGCAGCAAATAATCCCCCGTAATAATGGCTGGCGGAAGGCATAGTAAATGCCTTGCTTGATATCAGCGGTCATAGATGTGAACGCATCTGTCCGTTCGATATTTGCCACCTTGATAAAACTCATAATCAAGATGGCAAGGGCTGCGGTAATAACATCCAACATAAAAGCCCAGGCAATACCCATCGAACCAAGCACAACACCTCCCACAGCAGGGGCAAAGAGCATTAAGACAGAATTCAATGTCTGGTTGATGCCCTGAATCTTTGTAAGCCCTTCCCGGGGGACAAGCTGCGGATAAATGGCATTCACGGCAGGAGCCTGGACACCGCCGCCAATTGAGCGTACGACTGATACTGCCAGCAGAAATCCCAGCTGCTGAAATCCTGCCCAAAATAAGATGGCAAGAGCCAGAGTTGCCAGAGCAATAAAGGCGTCGGCAAACATAATTAAATGCTTGCGGTTATACCTGTCTGCCCAAACACCGCCCCAAAGAGAGATCAATACCTGGGGAACCATATAGCAGATAGTGGCCAGCATGAGCCACAGCCCGGAGGAAGTTTCCAGGGTAATATGCCAAACAATAGCAAAACCCACAACAGAAGAGCCAAATAAAGATATGTTTTGGCTGAGAAGAAATAGTACTATTTTTTTATTGAACAGGGTGTTTCCCTTATGAGTATTTTTTTTATTCATCTAACAAGATTCATCCCCTTTCTTTTAAAGAAAGAATAAAAAACGACAGCGGCACAAAACCACTGTCGTTTCGGATTACAGCAAGCCTAAGCAGGTTAACAGCAAGAATGTGTCTTCTCCGGTATAATTTTTAATTGAATTTGGGCATACTTATCTCTGACAAAATAAGTCATGGTTACCGTACGAACGGTAATCCCTTGAACTCCGACGAAACCAAACATTCCTGCCCACCTCCTGACGTAAACTGAATATAATTATAAAACAGTTAGAATGATAATTCAACCTTAACATACCCTAAAACCGTGTTTGCAGGATAAATATACTTGCCATTAATTTAGCCTTTGTGGTAAACTTAGTAAAGTACATTACTGCATTTAAGCTTTAAGGGAGGATATCCAATGTCGAAACAATGCGCGATTTGCGGTAAAAGCCCGCAGTCAGGCTCTCAGGTCAGCCATTCCCACATAAGAACTAAAAGAACCTGGAAACCAAATATTCAAAGGGTTAAAATCCTTGTTGACGGCACACCGCAAAAAACCAATGTCTGCACTCGCTGTTTAAAAACCGGCAAAGTCAAAAGAGCTCAGTAACAATAAAAGCGCTAAAAGCGCTTTTATTGTTTTTAGGAGCACAATCAAACCTTCAAATAACAGCCGTAACCCTCATTTTAAGTACAAGTCCCCAAAAAACATAAACCGCATTACTTGATACAAATAAAATAAATTAAAATGGCCTATACTAACTTAACACTTATAAGCACAGGAGGTAACCACTTGAGCAGCCGTGATTATAAGCATATACTCTTAGTCAACCTCGCCAAAGCGCTTAAAAAGGGGGCTATTGATGCCGACAAGATTGCAGATAAAGCCTTTGAAGAATGTGCCGATAAAGAAGAGAACCTTCGCAACGCCGGCATTTTAAAAAACCGCATCAAAAATTACCTCAAAAACCTGCTTGAACAAAAAGAAGGCAAAGACTTACCTCTTGTTGAGATACTGAGCGAATACTGCAGGGAATGTGAGGAGCTTGATAAAGTCTGTGAAAATTATTGTCCGGTGGATGCCATAAAACAAAAGAGCGGCGGACATTACTATATTGACCACAAATTATGTGCGGAATGCGGTTTTTGCGTTGATTCCTGCCTTGCCGGCGCCATTGTAACGCGGTCCGAATTTGCTCGTGTTGCCGCTATGCTGTTTCAAACAAAAGCACA
>CAZYHL010000129.1:0-5599 GCA_964646795.1 uncultured Syntrophomonadaceae bacterium | reverse complement strand
ATGCGGCCTTCGTGGCCGATACGGCTCCTTTCCGGAGCGGAATGGAGCCGTCCGACTACAAGTTGCTTTCCTTCCCCTCGTCAGTGCTGGAGGAATGTACGGCTTGCAACCCTTATCTTGTCAACTGCACTATCCCGGCCGGTACTTTTTGCCGCCAGGATGAACCCACCGCGGGGCTGGGTGTAGAAATATTGCTGGTAATTTCCCAAAAGGAAGAAGAAATACTGGGGGAAGAAATGATAAATGAACTTAAAAAAATAATCGAGGCAGAGATAAATGCTTCTTCCCTTTACTAAGATTAAGGCAAAGCTCCTTGCCCTTACCATGCCGCAATAAGCACCCTACAAAGATACCTTCATACCGTCTTCAGCCGCAATAACTGCACATCCGGTGGACACCGCCATTTTTTCTGCCAGTTGAGCCGGGTCGTTTTTAAGCATGGTAGTACCAAAATGAGTGAGAATTGCTTTCTGAGGCTTTACCAAAGTGATGATTTTTTCGGCGTTGGCGAGGTCCAAATGCTCTATTTTTTTATAACCGGGGTGCTCGTACAAAACCACATTCAAAACAAGAATATCCGCCCGGTAATGCTCCGCCAAACCCGGGAAATAGAAGGTGTCGGCAATAAAAGAAACAGTCTTCTTGCCGATAGTAAACTTAAGGCCATAGGTTTCTACTCCGTGAAGATGCCGGATGGGACTGGAAAACCTGACGTTCCCCACAAAGTATTCGCCGCCCTCCCTTAATACCTCTACTCTTTCCACCGACTCTCTTAAATAACTGAAGATTACCGGTTCAACGGTATTCAAGGCATCGCCGGGGGCAAAAAGAGCTCCCCTTCTGGTGAAGGTCCCTTTGGTCATAGATTCAACCATAACATTAGCATCTGTGGAGTGATCCAGATGACGGTGAGTCACGATAATCGCATCTAATTGTTCCGGGTTTAAATTTATTTCTTCACTGAAGCAGCGAACAAGCGTACCCGGGCCCGGGTCTATTAAAATCCTTTTCCCCTGGAAACAACACCATATGCCCGCCGTCCAGCGAAGCTGGCGGGAAACAACGAAGCGGGCGCCGCCTGTACCTAAAAAAATAAAATGATTGTCCAACAGTTTTCCCCTTTACATAAAAATAAACCCTTCCCTCATTATATCAGGGAACGGCCATTCGCTCAAACCTTTTTATTTGTTCCTAAACTTAGGAGACTTAATTTCCCGGCATATTCTGTTAAAAAAAGCAGCAGTATTGCTGCTTTTTATCTCTTGGAAAATTGGGGAGCCCTGCGGGCTTTTTTCAAGCCATATTTTTTTCTTTCCTTCATGCGAGGATCCCTTGTTAAAAATCCTGCTTTCTTTAAGGACGGACGGGATTCCGCCTCAGCCTTTAAAAGCGCTCTGGCTATGCCGTGCCTTATCGCGCCGGCCTGGCCTGAAAACCCGCCGCCATGCACGCTAACCAGAACATCAAATTTATTAAGCGCATCAGTTAAAACCAACGGCTGCCTAACAATGACCTTGAGCGTCTCCAACCCGAAATAATCGTCCAGAGGCTTGCCGTTAATCGAAATTGTACCGTTTCCGGGAATCAATCTTACCTTTGCTATGGAATTCTTGCGCCGACCTGTTCCGCCGTATTGTACCTGGGCCACTTACTTCTCCTCCTTTCCTACCAGCCATGGTTCAGGCTGTTGAGCTGCATGGGGATGTTGTGCCCCCGCATAAACTTTCAACTTTTTGAAAGAAGCATCTCCAAGCTTTGTGTGAGGCAGCATTCCTTTAACGGCTAATTCCATGACATCCCGTGGTTTTTTCTTGAGGAGCTCACCATAGGAAACAGACTTTAAGCCTCCCGTAAAGCCCGTGTGGCGATGATAAAATTTCTGTTCGCTTTTTTTCCCCGTCAAGACAACTTTCTCCGCATTTATCACAATCACAAAGTCGCCTGTATCAATATGGGGGGTGAATTCGGGTTTATGTTTTCCCCTCAGTAACCGGGCCACCTCTGTGGCAACCCTTCCCAAGGGTTTATCGGCAGCGTCAATCACATACCATTTGCGTTTTAGCTCGGCAGTTTTTGCCATGAATGTACGCATTCTTTTCCCTCCTGTTCGTCCGTCTGTCCTTGCCGCGACCCGGGGCTCAATCCAGCCGCAGAAGCACTACATGGTAATTTTAATAAATTTGACCTTCCATGTCAAGGAAAATCCCTTTTTCGTTCCTTTAGCTAATAAATAACCTCCTCAAGGCATAAACCATGAGCCGGTGCGGTAGGCCCGGCCTTCGCCCTGTCCCTGGCCGCGATTATGGCCGGAAGGTCCTCGGTTTTAATTCTGCCTTCGCCCACAAAGAGCAAAGTACCAACCATTATTCGCACCATTTTATACAAATAACCGTCGGCGCGGAAATAAAACCTTAAAAATGCCCCTTCTTCCCTTATCTCTGCTTCTTTTAAATGCCTGGTATTCTCCAGGATTGTACTGTTGCTGGCCCTGAAGGAAGTAAAGTCGTGCTCTTGGGCCAGGATGGCGGCTGCCTCCCGCATCTTTTCCAGGTTAAGGGGCTTTGGGTAATGGTAGGCATACCGTCTTAAGAATACATCAGGGCGGGAAGAAGTGTCCAAGGTATAGCAGTAAACCTTTTCCCGGGCTGATGCCCTGGCATTAAAGGCATTGCCGACCTCTTCGCAAGTCCTGGCAACGATATCCCGGGGCAACAGACCCTGCAAAGCGTAAGGCATTCTGGCAGCAGGCACCCGTCCATCAGCATAAAAACTAATCACCTGCCCCCTGGCATGAACACCGCTGTCGGTCCGTCCCGCTCCTGTCACGACTATTCTCCTGCCATAGATCATTTTTAAGGCATCTTCCACTTTTCCCTGGATAGAAGGGGCGTTCAGCTGCCATTGGAAACCCGCATAATTAGTACCGTCATAAGAAAGGATTATTTTAAAATTCGGCATTAATCCTGCCCCCTAAAGCCCTGAGATAATTAAGAAGAGTAAAATAAGAAAGATTAAGCCCAGCGCCATGTAATCCACAGTAACAGCCGTCATTTCTTTCATCCTGGTTCTGTTTTTTCCGCCCCGGTAGCAGCGCGCTTCCATAGCTATAGCCAGATCGTCTGCCCGGCGGAAAGCGCTGACGAAAAGAGGTACCAGGAGGGGAACCATGCTCCGGGCTCGTTTTATCATACTTCCCGTTCCGAAATCGGCTCCCCGGGCCATTTGAGCCTTCATTATTTTGCTGCTTTCTTCCATGAGCGTCGGTATGAAGCGCAGCGCGATAGTCATCATCATGGCCATTTCGTGTACGGGAAAGCCAATCTTTTCAGCAGGCTTGCATAATGCCTCCAGAGAATCTGCCAGGGCAATGGGTGAAGTTGTCAGGGTTAGAAGGGTAGTGCTTGCTACCAGGAAGACAAGGCGCAGGGCCATAAACAATCCCAGCAATACACCCCTTTGTTCAACCGTCACCGGCCCCAGGGTAAGGTATACCTCTCCTCCCTTAGTCATAAAAAAATGAAGCAGGAGCGTAAATAAACCTAAAAACAACAAAGGCCGCAGCCCTCTTAAGAAGTATAACCAGGGTAGGCGGGAAAGCAAAAGAGAAAAGCCTATAATAGCGAAAAGCAAACCAAACCCGGTAAAGGTTTTGATGAAAAATACTGCTGTAATTAAAAGCACCAGGGTTACTACCTTAAACCGGGGGTCTAAGCGGTGGATTATTGTTTCTCCCGGTATATATTGGCCGAGGGTAATACTTTTCATGCCTTTAAACCTTATCCTTTCTTAAGGCTTTAACAATTGCCGCTTCCGCTTCATCGACGGTAAAAATATCCGTTCTGATAGAAAAGCCCCTTTTCTTTAAAGCTCTCACAATACGACTCAGCTCTGGTACGGCAAGGCCTGCCGCTTCCAGTTTTTCTTCTTCCTCAAACACACCAGCCGGTGAACCTTTAAGGATTAACTCTCCTTTAGAAAGCACCAGCAGCTGGTCCGCCCTAGCCGCTGTTTCCTCCAAATTGTGCGAAACGACAACGATAGTCTTTCGCTCCACCTGGCGCAGATAATCAATTTCTGCCAAAATTTCTTGTCTTCCCAGGGGATCCAGCCCGGAGGTCGGCTCATCCAGAATAAGGACATCCGGCTCCATGGCCAGAATTCCCGCAAGGGCTACCCGTCTTTTTTCGCCGCCGCTCAATTTAAAAGGAGACATCTTTCTCATTTTCTGAAAGTCCAAGCCGACGACAGCAACGGCTTTTGCTACCTTTTCCTCAACCTCATCAGGAGATACGCCTAAGTTTTTAAGGCCAAAGGCGACATCTTCAAAGACGGTATCTGCAAAGAGTTGTTCCTCGGGAGATTGAAACAATAACCCTATCTTTTTGCGCACATCTTTTAAAACCGTATTTTTGGCCCCGATATCCTTGCCCTCGAGCAGAACTTTACCGGAAGTTGGCTTTAAAAGTCCGTTCAGATGTTGAACAAGGGTAGACTTGCCCGAACCTGTTTCACCAATAACCGCTGTAAAGCTGCCTCTTTGGAGAGCAAAGCTTATGTCTTTTAAAGCAACTGTTTCATACGGTGTGCCAGGCAGATAAACATGCTCCAGGTTTTCCACTTCTATGAGCATAGTTCCCTCACCAGCTCCTCGGCCTCCAGTATGCCCGGTGATAGTTTAAAACCATGGGTTTGGAGCCTTTGAGCCAGAACAGTAACCGCCGGGGCTTTCAGGCCGTACTGCTCCAACTCTTCTCCTCGGGAGAAAATCTCGCCGGGGGAACCTTCCAACACAATCCGTCCTCTTGCCATAACGACAATTCTGCTGGCCGCTTTCACTTCTTCCATAAAATGAGTGATATAGATTATGGTTATTCCTTGTTCATTGAGTTTTTTTATTGTTTCCATTACCTCCCGCCGTCCCCTGGGGTCCAGCATGGAAGTTGCTTCATCAAAAATGATGCAGCGGGTGTTCATGGCTATTACTCCCGCAATAGCCAAGCGTTGCTTCTGCCCGCCTGAAAGAAGATGCGGCGGGTAATGGCGCAGCTCCCACAAGCCTACAGTTCTTAAAGAGTTTTCTACTCTCTCTCTAATTTCCTGTCTCGGAAGGCCCAGGTTTTCAGGGCCAAAAGCCGTGTCTTCCTCAACTGTCGTTGCCACAATCTGATTGTCGGGGTTTTGAAAAACCATGCCAACAAGCTGCCTTATTCTGTAGAGGTGCCTGTCCTCTTTTGTAAGCATATTATCCACCCATACGTTACCCGAAAGAGGTTTGAGCAAAGCGTTGAAATGTTTGGCCAGGGTGGATTTCCCCGAAGCGTTATGTCCAATAATTGCCAGGTATTCCCCCTCGGCAATATGAAGATTTATCTCCTGTAAGGCAAATATCCTTTCGGGGCTATTACCTTGGTATGAGTAAGAAAGATTTTCAACGGTGATGATATCCGGCACAGCCCTCCCCCCTTCCCGCTGCCGGAAATTTTGGTAGAAACTAAAAAGGACAGAAAACTCATCTGTCCTTTTTGAGGTTATTCCACCAATTCCAGAAATACCATCGGCGCGGCATCTCCCCGGCGGGGCCCAATTTTGATTATTCGGG
>CAZYHL010000128.1:0-5648 GCA_964646795.1 uncultured Syntrophomonadaceae bacterium | reverse complement strand
GCCAGCATTTTAATCCCCTTTCCATTTCATGTCAATTTTACCACAAACATTTGTTCGATTCAACCTATTTTTCATATTTTTTTAAAGTATGTTTTCCTTCAATAAGATGAGCATATTTAAAAGCCGGATTCAGATTCCTGATTATGGAGATATGAATACGGCTTATAATATTTACCAGGAAATAGTTTTTTTTCGACACTATTTTATCTGAGTGCGGGCAAATCAGATAACAGTATGTGCTGTTTTATGTTCTTGAATCATACTATTTAATTTCTATAATCTTAGAAGTATACATGTTTTAATCTACAATTCCGCTTTGACTCAAGTGTTTTATGCGTGCTTCTAACGCTTCGATTTTTATCTCTTGATGGATAAACACAGTAGTGAGAACGGCAATGATAATGGCGACAAATACAAACATAGCCAAGAAGTTCTCAAAAATAAGTCCTCCGCCAAAGAAAAGAAATATAGTACAGAACAAGGCTAGCAATGAATATTGAAATATAAACGTGCTGCTAAATGAACCGGGACTTTGGTGTTGGAATACTAGCCGAGGAAATAGTTCTCTTGCGGCACCTCATCCGGAAAAGGCATCGACAATCAACTCGATATCCTTTATCTCCCGGGTACTTGCATCAAGGATTACAGCTACGACGTCAAAACGGCAGGCCTGATCTTTCCTGCCGTTTTCCATGAGATAATAATTGGCCAGTTGCAGCATTTTTTGGCGTTTGCTTCTGCCGATTCCTTCCTCGGGGCGCCCAAAGGCTAGCCCTCGCCTGCATTTTACTTCAACAAAAACCAGCACCTTCTCTTTTTCAGCGATAATATCAAGTTCGCCCAACCTGCAGCGATAATTCCTGGCTATAACCGTGTAACCTCTCTCTTGCAGGTACTTAAGGGCGGCGTCCTCACCGATGGCACCCGTTACCATCCTGCCTTTCTTCATCCCCGCTTTAATTATTTTAGGTCACCTCATTTATCTAATTTCTAGATATATAATATCATGCGATTTTTCAACTGGCAACCATATTTTACCTTTTTTAGTTACCCCCACCTAATTCTTTGCCTCCCTTAAACTCTGATTCAGATAACAAAACTAATATTAAATCGTGACAAAACTTAAATAGCAAGCCTTCGGATACCGAAGGCTTGCTGTAAGAAGCTGTTTCCGGATTAAATACTGAATTTATTTAGTTGGTTTTTCCTTCTTTCCAGGTAAAGAGGGTGCCGAACTGTTCGCCCGGGTTCACACCCAATTCGTAGTAGCTTTCGTTGAAGTCATAAAGATCTATACGCTCCGTCTGGAAGACATTAGCTCCACTGATCTTCAATTCCCAAATAACCTCGCCGTCCCGATATTCTACGAAGAAGGCACGCAATAACGCTGGGTTCCCCATAGCCATAATGCCGGGGATATTTCCTTCAGCAGCGCCGCCGAAATTCATGAGGAAGTGATTGGTGCCGTAGGCGTCCATACCGGAGATATGTGCGCTGAATAACTCTTGGGTCCTTTCTTTGCCATACTGCCATACTTGCTCTACGGTCATGTTTTCTTCATCGACATCGTATATTACCACACGGGAGTAATTGTTTGGGTCAGTGAGTTCCATCGTTTTATCGAGGTCTTTGGAGCGACCATTGCCGTTGTCAAAAACAATGATCCTGCCGTCAGACATCATGGAAATATTATGCTGGCCCCAAACGTATTCAAAGTCATCTCCCACGGGTTGGAGCAGTTTTTCTCTGAACTTATCGGTGTATTGTTCATAGTCTTCGGTCATGGCCCAGACCACTTCGCTTTTGGTCAGGTCAAGCTTGAAGAAGACATCCTGGTGGCGTCCGGAAACTAATATGGCATCTTCACCCGGACATAACCAGATGGAGTTGATATGCAACCAGTCAGTTTCGTTATAATTGTGGAAGGGGCTGCCGACATATTCTTCCATGCCCCAGCACTCGCGCATATCCCAGGCCCTGACCACTTCACCGGTTTTCCCGTCTAATTCTACGATATGGTCTTCTACTGTTTCCCTGCCCACTTTGTCGGCAATCACGATATAGTTGCCGTTTAACAGCTTTCTATATCCGTGGTGGACACCGTTACGCAGGTATTCCTGGTGAATCTTGCCCATGAGATCTACTTCTACGATGCCGGCATAATAATAGCCGCCCCGCTCAAACTTGGTGGAGCTTGCCAATATCCTGCCGTCGCTTAAAGGAACCAGACACCATCTAGCGTTTTGCAGAACGCTGCGGACATCGCCCTTGGCATCAAAACCTACCACAACACCATTGGTTGCCCAGTTATTTACTGCGGCAAAGGTTATGCCGGGGTACATCCTTTCGTCACCTTCAACATTAACTGTTGTGTTTAATGTACTTACATTTGGCGGTAGAGGAGCTGTTTCGATCACGATTTCACTGCTGCCTCCGGCACTTGTGGTGATTACAACTGTAGTCTCTCCTTCATAGAGGCCGTAGACGGGGATAACATGATCGGTTTCTGCTTTGCTGAAGCTGTGCTCGATATCCACACTCGCTGTTTTCCCTTTTACAACCAAATCCACACTGACTGCCTGCGCTGTCTTAAAAAGCACTAAGGCGCTTAAAGGAGCTGCTCCATAAGGGTTGACTACTACCAGGGGATTATTCAGGGTGTAATTGCCCCCTGCGAATTGTGCCAGAATTGCCGCTTCTGCGGCTTCCTGTTCGCCTATCCACGCGTCAGAGGACAGTTCTGCCGCTTTTTCCGGAGTAAGGGCGGTATGAGCATCGTATTTGGAGTTGTTCTGAGCATGTTCGGGAGGACCCTGGGTATCGGCATGGTCGGGCTTCGCTAAAGCAGCAGCAGCCAGCAAAGCAATTATTAACAAAACAATTACCGGTATACTTATTCGTTTATACTTTATTATTTTACTCACTATTTGAACCTCCTTATAAAATTTAGTCTAATTTTAGTTATTTCAACGGAGTCAACAAAAGCGGATTAGTTTTTGGGGTTTTAAGTTTTGACCTCTTGAGATTTAAAGATAATTATTATTTTCCTTTTTCCACCCCCCTAGAAGTAACTTTTCCGTTTATCTCTGCTGCTTACAAAACTCACCTCCTTCGTTAATAATTTGGTTTATTATTGAATATTCGACATATTTTTCCATCCATGTTTAAAAAAATAAGTATTCCCTGTCGTTAATTAGGCATACTTCTAATTTAATTATATTTTAATATAATACTATTTTACCATGTCCATTGCTTGATTTGCAATATCAAATCTGTTTAAATTAGTTTTTTTACTGATCTGCAAAAATAATAAAGAAAACTGTGTCGAGTCAAAAAAAATACTTCCTGCCAGGAAGTATTTAATCTGCTTTCCTTTAAACTAGCTCAAATGTTCATACCTGCAATGCCAAGCGCAGCTGGCATATAGCCTTCCCGATGCTTATGAAGCGCAGGCGTAAGCAACTAGGCCTCACAGGCTGTCAGGCATTCTTTGATAGGACGGAAAGTTTTCCTATGTATCGGGCAAGGCCCTAGCGTCCTGATAGCTTTTAAATGGGCTTCCGTCAAATAACCTTTATGCCGATCAAAACCGTACTCCGGGTAAAGCTTGTGATAATCCAACATAATACTATCCCGGGCTACTTTGGCCAGGATAGATGCGGCACTGATAGCGGGAATAAGGCTGTCCCCTTTAACGATACTCACGGCCGGAATATCTATTTCCGGTACGTTCAAGCCGTCAACGTACACCTTGTCAGGCCTAATGGACAATCCTTCCACTGCCCGCTTCATGGCTAATAAAGTTGCTCTAAGGATATTTAGTTCCTCTATCTCCTTAAGGCTTGCACTGGCAATGCTCCAGGCCAGAGCATGCTCTTTAATCTCCGCAGCTAAAATTTCTCTTTTTCCGGGAGTAAGCTTTTTAGAATCGGTCAGTCCCTGATACTCGTGCCGGCTGTCGAGAATACAAGCAGAAACATAAACCTGAGCGGCGCCGGCGCCGTAACCTGCTTCATCAACGCCACAGCAGTAAAGCAATATCATCCCTCCATGATTACAAACTTACCAAAGCTCTTTTTATCTTCTCGGCAGAAGGTCCAATGTAAATCTGCCAAGCCTGCCCTGCCGAAATTCCGCAAGCAGAATCTCCGCTGCCTTATTTTCGTCAATCCTGCCGCCCTGCATGACAGCGCCGCGAGCTGTTCCGATTGCCTGCAGCAAACCTTTAGGATCCTCAAAGAAGTCTGTATTTTTTTCTCCGAACCTGGCTTTCAACCCGGCGGAGTCTTCCGAAACCAGGTATTGCAGTAGTTTTATAGCCAGGCCGTATTCGTCCAACAATTCATACTTGATGGCACCCGTAAGAGCCAGCTTCAGAGCTGCTTCCCGATCATCCAGTTTTGGCCACAGCAAACCGGGAGTATCCAATAACTCTATGCCCTGAGGCAGCTTAATCCATTGCTCTCCCCGCGTTATACCTGGACGGTTACCGGTCCGGGCCATGCTGCGACGGGAAAGCTTGTTGATAAAACTGGATTTCCCCACATTGGGAATACCCAAAACCACTGCCCTAAAGGGTTTCTTTCCTTTTAAACCTGTACGGGAAAGAGAATAAGATTTGATTATTTCCAGGCATTTATTAAGACCATATCCCTTTGTTGTGCTCACGGAAATTGTTTTCAAGCCATAATTATTTAAATATGTCTCCCAGTTGCGTGTGGCTCCTTCTTGAGCTAAGTCCTTTTTGTTCAAAACCAGCAGGTGTTTTTTTCCGGAAATAATTTGCTCCAATTCGGGGTTTTTACTGCTTTCTGGGATGCGGCAGTCCCTGACTTCAATGACAAGGTCAATATATTTCAACTTGCTGATGATACCGGCCTTAGCCTTGGCCATTTGACCGGGATACCAGTTAATATCCATCATCAATAGCCCCTTTAGGATGCCTTTTTAATGGGTAATCAGGCGAATGCCATCGACAGGCCAAAAAACAACAAAGGCTTTCCCCTTAATTCTTTCTTTCGTGATCATGCCGACCTCGGGCGCCCTGCTGTCCATACTCTCGTTTCTATTGTCCCCCATCACAAAAAAGTAGCCTTCGGGAACTGTTACGGGCCCGTAATCTTTGCGGGGCGGCTCCAGAATGTAATCTTCCGTCAAGGCAAGGTCGTTTAAATAAACCTTTCCGTCCTCTATTCTTATTTCGTCTCCTGCCGTGCCGATTACTCTCTTGATAAAATCACGTTCACTTGTATATCTGAAAATAATAACGTCGCCTTTCTGAGGCTCCTGGAAAAGATACAAAAATTTGTTTACTATCAATCTTTCTTCATCCCGAATAGTAGGCAACATTGATTTGCCGTCGACAACGAAAACCTCCACGACAAAAAATCTGATGATTAAAGCTAAGATAACCGCAATAGCGATGGATTTAATCCATTCCCAAACTTCTCCGTTCATCTTGTTCCCTACTTTATCACTAATTTAGAAAAAAGGACTGGCCAGGCAGTCCTTTAAACACGCTTTTGTTCTTTAATCCGGGCGGCCTTGCCCGTCAGCTTGCGCAAATAATATAGTTTGGCGCGTCTGACACGTCCGTGCCTCACTACATCTACTTTTTCAATCCTCGGAGAGTGAAGGGGAAAGGTCCT
>CAZYHL010000127.1:0-5656 GCA_964646795.1 uncultured Syntrophomonadaceae bacterium | reverse complement strand
CCCCCCTTGGCCGGAAGCGCCACTGTGCGGCCGTGCGTCGTCGCTTGGCGGCCGGGGAGCCGGGCGCGAGCATCGTCGGACGCCGGCACCTACTCTCGCGGGAGGCGCTCGACGAGGAGCTGGCGCGGGTCTCGCGCCCGACAAGGGCCCCCGCGACCCTGTCGCGCCTCGCCGAGCTCGGGCGGTAGGGCCGGGGCCCCCGGCCCCCTGTGGGCGCAAGGGCCGTGCCGGGCCTCTCGCCCGACACGGACGATTTTCTGCTTTTCTGCTGGCCTCTGTCCGCGGGGTGTGAGAAAATCCTCCGGGGGGTTGTAAGTTGCGCGTTGGCACGGATCGTGTCATACTTCAACGTATGACCATCGAACAAGCGGCCGACCGCCTAAAGGTCACCGTCGCATGTGTCCGCCAGTGGATCCGCCAGGGCGCTCCGCGCGCCTATGCGACCACCGCCGGAGGCAAGCGCCATTTGGATCTAGACCCTGACGCCCTGCTCGCATGGCGTCGATCGCGGGGCTGCGCTCCGCGCCACCTCGCCGAAAGGACCGACCAGAAATGACCCCGCTTATCAACCAGATCACGACCGAAACCGCCTCGCGCAACGAGACGATCGCACGCCGCGAGGCCAAGGCCGCGGAAGGCCAAGCCAGCCGAACCGCGGCAATCGCCGCCGCACGGGCAGAGATCGCAACCGCCCAAGCGCGGTATGACGAGACAGGCGCCGACGCAGACCGCGACGCTCTCACGGCCGCAGAGACGGCCCTGGCCAAGACCGTCCAGCGACACGAACGGCTAAGCAGTCAGGAGCGGCAGAGCATCGCAGACGCGCGGGCATCGGCCAAGGCTGCGATCGAGGGGCTCCGCAAGGGCTACACGGATCACGTGCTCGACTCTGTCCTAGAGGCCGCGGTGGAGGTCGAAACCGCCAAGATACGTGCGAACGTCGAAGCCGCGGCGGCGGGGTGCACCACCCTCCCGGAAGAGCCGTTCAATCGGAAGGTCGATAACCTGACCCGCGAGGGACTGACGGACATTTTCCAGTGGCTCGCGTGGCAAGGCGCCGTGCATCGCAAGGTGGGGCGGGCGATCGCCCGGGCGAACGAGGCGGACGCGGCCGCGCGCCACGATCTATTGCGCCAAAAGACACAAAAGATCCTGAGCGGCACGCGGGAATGGGCTTACACCGCGGGCGCGGGCCCCGACGCGGATCAAGTGCGCGCCAGGCTCGGCAAGGATCGCGAGTCCGAGCTACTCGCCGGTTCCGAAATCTTCGCGTCCGTCGAGTCGTGGTACTCGGCCGAAACGGCGCGGCTTCGTGCGAAGCATGAAGCCGAGTTGCTCCGGATCCAAGCCAGCGCGGGAATCGCTCCGCCGAGCTCGCCCATGCCGGAAAATCTCGATTCGTGGCGTCGGGTGCTCCGGGTGCCGCTGCCCCCGATCGATCCGGCTCCGGAGGAGGACGGCTCGCTCGTCCCGTCGCTGCCCGCCGACCCTCGCGAGCAGGCGCACGCCGTCGCGCGCGACCTCACGCCTGCGAACGCGGGCGTTTGGCGGGCATGATCGGAATCAACTCTGGAGCCGGAAAAGGCTCCGATTATGCTCGATCCACACTGGGGCAATCGTCGCCTCGCTCATCTTGTGAACGTCGCCCGGAAGCGACTCCGCCACTACGAAAAGGCGATGGTCACGCGGCCTTCAGTCACGACCCTGAAGGAGGCGCTCTTCTGGCAACGGCGACTCGCATTCCTCGAAGGGCTCACACATGCCCGAACTGAAGCTCAGCCTCGTGCAGCGCGCGTCACTGAAGCGCGCGCCTAGCGCACAACATACCGGAGAATCTATGTCCAATATCGCCTCCTCTGAATCACTAGCCGCCGCGATCGAGCATGCCGCCGGGCGGCTCATCCGGCAGCACGTCCTAGATGGCGGGACCCTCCCGCTCGATCACGCTTGGTGCGTCCGATGCGTGTGCCCGGAGCAAACCCTGGAACGGCTCCTCTACGCGATCCCGGCGGGCAGGGTCGATACGGTGCGCGTTGGCGCAACGGATCGCAGTGAAGATCCCGACTTGTTCGGCGTGATTCTCGCCGGAGAGCTGGAATTCTGGTTCCCGTTGGATGCCGGGATCGTCCGCAACTGAAATTGACTGCGCCCCGCCGGAGACGACCGGCGGGGCGCAGGGAGAACCGAAGGACCTGACGTGACGAACAATGACCTAGCTCCCGCCGCCTGTCAAGCCCCACACTTGGACGGGGCGCTCGACGCCGCGTCGCGCGGCTGGCTCGTCTTCCCCTTGTGGGCCAAGGGGGGGCCGATCAAGGGGTGGCAAGCGGCCGCGACGACGGACATCGCGACGATCGCGGCGTGGGCTCAACGCTACCCCGGATTCGCGATCATGTGCGGCCGCGAATCGGGACTCTTCGTGGTCGATGACGATCGCGAGAAGCACGATCTCGATCCCTACACCCCCGCCGAGCCGCTCCCCGAGACGCTCCGCGCGCAAGGCCAGAGCGGGAAGGGCATGCGGCATTTCTACGCTTGGCCCGCCGACGATGCGCCGGTGCCGAACAGCGTCGGGAAGCTTGCACCGCACGTGGACATCAAGGGCCAGGGGGCGGGGGGCTCCGAAGGCGACGGGAACGGCTACGTGGTCTGCTGGGGCTCCTTCGGCGGGCGGCTCATGCACGATGCGCTGCTTGCCGAGCCGCCCGCGTGGCTGCTCGCGGCCGCCCGCGCCGGGCGCGCGAGCTCAGCAGGCGCGATTGACGTTGACGCCCTGCCCCTCCGCCCGCTCGATCGCGAGCGGCTGATCGCCGCCTGGAAGTGGCTTGCAGAACAAGCGCCCGCGGTTGCCGGGCAGGGAGGGCACTCCCAAACGCTCGCCGTCGCGGCGCGCCTGGTGACGCTGTTCGCGGTCGAACCCGACGCGCTCCGAGTCCTCATGGTCCACTACTCCGCGCGGTGCGAGCCGCCGTGGTCCGACGCGGAGCTCGATCACAAGGTGTCCGAGGCGTACCGATCGGAGATCGTCCGGGACTGGGCAGAGAGCCTCGCTCTCACGCAGGGCGTGCCGGGGCCGGCGAACGACACGGGACAGCAAGCCAGGGGCGCGGCGCACGACTACCCCGCGATCGTGCTCGCCCGCGGCCGTTACTTCGCGCGGAAGCTCGATCCGAGCGACCCGGACGACTCGCTCGACTATCGCTTCACCGCGTCCAGTGATCGGGCGCTCGCGATCATGTTCAAGCCGCGGGGCTCGATGGCGCTCCCCCCGCCGATCCTCACGACCGCGATTGAAGCGGCCCTCGACACGCGCGCGGACTATCGCTCGGAACGGACCCTCTACGACCTCGAATCCCGCACGCTCACCATCGGAGCTCGGACCTACGGTGAAGCGCGGTTCGATCCGGACGTCGCCGCGTGGCTGGCCGCGCTGGCCGGCGACAAGCTCGAAGGGCTCACGCAGCAGATCGCCGCGTGCGCGCCGCGCTGGCTCGGGGCCACGTCACGCGCAACCGCGATCATCGGGCCCAAGAGCACGGGCAAGACGTTGCTCGCGCATGGCCTGGCGCGCGTGTGGCAACGGCTCCCGGTGCCGATGCGGCTCGCGATCTCGCGGTTCAACGGGGCGCTCGAGCGGTGCCCGATCGTGCTCGCCGATGAAGCCCTCCCCGCTGATCTGACCGGGGAAATGTTCCGAGAGCTTCTCGGATCGCATGGGCGGGATATCGAGCTCAAAGGGAAGGAAGTGCACTCGGTCGACGGGTGCCTCCGGGTCATCCTTGCGATACAAGACGAGGACCGACTTGTGCTCCGCGGGCGCAAGTCTCGGGACGACGTCGAGGCCATCGCAACCCGGCTTTTCATCGTGCGCGTGCCGGGTGACGGCCAGGCGGAGCGAGCTCTCCGCCCGCTTCTGGACGAATCCGGGAGCGTCGCCGATCTGGATCGCATCGCCGGGCACTTCCGCTGGATCTGGGAAAACGTCGAGCCCGTCAAAGGGCGGTTCCTCGGCGCGGCCGAAGACGGGGAGAGCCTCGCCCAAGTACTCCGCGGCGAGGTCGAGCGCGCCCGCGGACTCTGGGAGCTCATCGGCGCGTTCCTGGCCGAGCCCGCTGTATGGGCGGAGGGGTACGCCGCGGGGCCTCACGCGGAAGCCTGCAAGGCAACCGCCGTCCGAGGGCGCGCCCAGGACTGGGGCCGGCAGGCCGCGCCGCTGCTACTCGAAGACGATCGGCTCCTCGTCTACCCGAACGCCCTGGCCCTGGCCCTCGGCTGGGAGCTCGAAGCCGTGAACGATGCCCTCCGCCCGTTCAAGGTGGGCGGGCGAGCCGTCCGCTGGCTGCTCGGGCGCACGTGGAGTGGCCACGCGCTCGACCTGGCGAGGGTGCGGGTCGCGACCCAGTGAGCCAGGCGGGGGCGCGGGGGGCGCGTCGGACCACGGCGCGCCTTTTTTTATGCTTTGGATCTCAACCGGACCGTAAGCCGCAGGGGATTTGCAGACCTTGCACCCCCTGCCGGATTTCCTTGCACCCGAGAACCCGTATTCTTGCAGCCCTTGCAGCCCTTGCACCCTTTAGAGTTACGAGACAGGGAGGATCCGGGGCCGGCCCCCCTATTTGGCTGCCGAAAATAGGCCGAGCTCCCGGGACGGGAACCAGAACCCCCGCAAGAGCCGCAAGGGCTGCAAAGAGGCTGCCTCTAGGTGCAATGAGGGCGCAAGGGCCTGCGGGTATGCTGGATCCGCGATCGGAGGGGTTCCCGCCTCCGGTGCCCAGCCCGGCCCGTTGCCCCCTTTGGTTTTTCCCTCACGCGCACGCGCGCGCGTAGGACCAGCGCGGCCGCCCCCTGCGGCGCCCGCCTGGCGCCCCCGGCGCGGCCCCTGCCCCACCGCCCGCGCTACGGATCCCCAATCCGCCGCGCGCGGGCGACGACCGCAAGGATCCCGGGGGGTTACCCCGGCATTCCGAGGCCCACCCCGCGATCCCCCCCGGGCCTCGACCGCGCGCCGATCCTCGGCGCGGCGCTAAGTTCCCGGAATCGCTTATGGCAGGCTAGTGCCAGCCCCGCGGCCGGCGTATGGCCCAGGCCATACCCTTGACATGTCTCGTAACGTAACGTAAGCTAGGGTCTGTCATGGTCAGGCCACCGCGGATCGCCCAGTGCCATTCCCGCCGCGCGGCGAGGCTTCGGGTGAAGTACCGCGTCGAGCTACTCGCCCGGCACGGCTTGGCCACCCTGCCGACCAGCGCGGAAATATTCCTCGCGGCCGCTGGCGACGCCCAGGTTGCCGGCGACCCGGGGAAGGTGGCCCGGGCCCTGGACAGCGCCGACCGCTCGGCAGGGGCCGCCGCACGGGCGGCGCGGGGCCGTCCTGCCCGGGTGCCCCCGGGGCTCCGCCCCGCCCCCCCGCCGCCGCGCCCCGCCGCGCCCGCCGCGCCCGAGCCTGCCCCGGATCCCGTCCAGGCCCGGATCGCCGACCTCGAACGGCAGCTTGCGGCCCCTGCGGGGCGCGGTTGGAAGGTTGGGGGCGCGCCGTGAGCTTCACCTCTTGGGTCGCGTCGCAGGGGGTCCGGCTCTCCCCCGCCCAGTTCATCCTTGCAAGCGTCGCCGTCGATGGGTGCGAGCCCCGGGACTATCGCGCCGTCTGCCCCGCCGA
>CAZYHL010000126.1:4551-5757 GCA_964646795.1 uncultured Syntrophomonadaceae bacterium | reverse complement strand
AACATTTTCCCAGGCGGCGGCAGTACTAAAAGTCGTAAGGATTAGAAGAATGACAACCAGCGCGGTATTAACATGTTTCATCATTCCGGGCTCCTTCCGAATGTATTCTTATTATTTATCTAAATCATACTCAATTGTCTATAAAAAGTCTGAAGTTTTTAAGAAATTTTAAGAATATTTTTTTTTTCTGCTCTGGGGCAGGGTTATGGTAATATTAGGCGAAATAATGGATTATAATGGTATGCAGTAGAATCTATAAAAATGGGGATTAAAGGCGATGTTAGCTAAAGTTATTAGCAACAAATGGCGAAATTTTACTGAATCCCTGGCAATATTGTTAAATGCGTCCATCGCCGTCCTGGATAGTGAAGGCACACTAATTACATCCTTTTCGGAGTTCTCCATCCTTTTTAAATTTGAAAATTGTCCAGGCTTGAGAAGGAAATACCGGGAATTCTTTAAGCTAATTGCCGCAAAAAATGAGAACAAAAAGGCATTATATTTTTTGACTGATCCCTTGGGTTTGCTTCTGGCAGTTATACCCTTGGAAGACATATTTGTTCTTTTAGGCGGCTTTTACCAGGAGGATAACCCGGACGTTAAGGATGGCCTCAGGGAGAAGCTCAAAAAATACGGTATTGAAGAGAGGGATGGACTGACAGATTTCTTGCCTTTGCCGGAGCTTCTGATAAAAGAACAGGCCAGGCATATTGCCTGCCTTTATCAAATGCTTATGTCCTTTTCTCTCGAAAAAGACAACCAAGAACTCGAAAATAAGATGTTTCCCGTTGTGGAGCAGATAAATAAGCTTTTTCTGTGCCTCCTGGAAAGGGGTTTCTTACCTTTGACGAGGAGTTTGAACATGATAGCCAGTTTTCTGGTTGTCCTTTTTGATGCGGGGGGCGCCTGGGTTTACACTTACCTTGTCTTTGGCAAAACGGCAAAGGTTTACAGGGGTGCGTCCTGGAACAGTGAACTCTCTGATATCGAACAGGAATGGAACGATTCTCCCGATTTTATGCATAGCCCCTTTGCTTCCCTGAAGCTCAGGCAGGCTAATGACAGCAGCGACAGCAAGTATTATTTAGAAACGACTTTCAGCAACAATAGAAACGTGAAGGCTTTTTTAGGTATCGCTTATCCGGAAAACCGGCAATTCAAGATGCCGCTTTCAAACCTCTGCAAACAGGTAGCTATAATCATGGA
>CAZYHL010000126.1:0-4541 GCA_964646795.1 uncultured Syntrophomonadaceae bacterium | reverse complement strand
CCTCGACGGCGGCCAGCAGCTCCAGGTAGTCCTCCAGGTGCTGCAGCGGCGGCAGGGAGACTTGATTAATTCTCTTAAACATGGTGTTTTGGTGCTTAATGTATCCGGGGAGATCATGCTTATCAATCTAGAGGCCGTTAGTGTCCTCAAAAGAATTGGGATTCATCTGGTTCAAGGGATGAGTATTCTGGATACTGCGTTGCCTAACACTATCATGAAAGCCGCAAGAACCGCTGCTTTGCTTGGTCAATCTTTCCTCGATCAAAAGGAAACCATTGAAAGCGACGGTAATGCCTTACATATCAGGTGGAACGCAACTCCCCTCAACGACAAGGGGACAACCATTGGCAGCATCATTATTTTTGAAGACATCACAGAAAGCGTTAATTTGTTCAGGCAGGTTCAGGATTCTGAAAGGCTGGCTGTAGCAGGAGAGGTGGCGGCCGGATTGGCCCATGAAATCAGAAATCCTCTCGCTGTTGCCACGGGGAGCCTGCAGCTGTTGGAGATGATTGATGACAAGGTGAAACAGGTGGAACTGTTAAAAATGGTTCAAGGCGAACTGAAAAGAATGAACGTGGTGTTAACGGATTTTTTGAAAACAGCCAGACCGGATCGGAGCGAAGTCAGCGGTGAAATAGAGGTGAGGGATTTCCTCCGGGAATTGGAGCTGCTTTTGAAAGGAGAAGCCCACCTTCACGATATACTATTGCAGGTGTTGCTTCCTCCGGCTGAATGTCCGACCCTGCTGGCTAAAAAGAACAGCCTTAAACAAGTCTGTCTGAACATTGCCAAGAATTCCTTTGAGGCCATTGATAAAGGAGGAAGTCTAATCATCACCTCAGCCTGGGACGAGAATAACAGTATCCTCATCTTTCAAGATAACGGGCCGGGAATACCCGAAGAAAATTTAGGCTTGTTATTCCGTCCTTTTTTCACCACTAAATTGACCGGCACCGGGCTTGGTTTGTCCGTTTCCAATGCCATTATCAAAAGCATGGGGGGGATAATCAAAGTTGAAAGTGAAGCTGGGCAGGGTACAACAGTCCGGGTAATCTTGCCCAGAGCCCAATCCAAAACCTTACAACAGTAGTTTGGAAAGGGGAAAAATGAACCATGATAGATGTTGTGGTCATTGATGACGATGGCAGCATTCTTTGGCTGATGGAGGAGATCCTTAACTCTCAAAACATAAGGCATATGTCGGCCAATACCGGCCGTAAAGGACTGGAACTGATCCGGGAATATAACCCCCGCCTGGCCATAATAGATATTAAGCTGGGAGGTATGTCAGGGCTGGAAGTAGCCCTGGAAATAAACAAAATTTCCGCCTCTACCAGGATTATATTTATTACGGGTTATAGAAGCTCCGTCAGCGATGATGTCTTAAGGCGGCCGCCTGTAGTCGGCTTGTTGGAAAAACCTTTTGAGGTCCCGGCCTTTTTAAAATTACTTGATGATGTCCTTGTTGGTAAGTCGTAAGAACTCATTTTTTGTCAACCCGGGAGGAAAAGCCTTGGCAAAGACGAATATAAATGCTAAGGCTGAGCATTAAGGAGAGAGGTCCATGCTGATTGAGATTGAAGGGTTGACAAAGTACTACGAGACAGGCGGCGAACCGGCTGTAGCCGGAGTTACGACGCAAATTGACAGGGGTGAATTTGTCTTTTTGGTAGGGCCGAGCGGCGCCGGAAAATCAACCCTGATTAAGCTAATATTTAGGGAGGAGCTGCCTTCTTCCGGGACTATTAAATTTTTAGGGCAGGACATTGGCAAGTATAAACCTAAGGATATCCTGAAACACAGGCGGCAGATCGGGCTGGTGTTTCAGGATTTCCGGCTCTTGAAGGAAAAAACGGTTTTTGAGAACGTGGCTTTTGCTCTGGAAATTGTGGGCAGCCCTTTAAAGGAAATAAACGCTAAAGTGAGCAGGGCTTTGGCAAGGGTTGGCCTGGAAGGCAAGGAAAAGGTTTTTCCTGCTCAACTGTCGGGCGGAGAGCAGCAGCGAGTTGGTATTGCCCGGGCAATAGTAAAGGAGCCACAGGTCATAATTGCCGACGAACCCACAGGCAACGTGGATAGAGACACCTCAGACCGGCTGATGAAGGTGTTTGAAGAGATTAATGCCGGCGGGACAACCATTATCATTGCCACCCATGCCTGGGATGTGGTGGATCGCATGCAAAAACGCGTCATTGCCTTGGAAAAGGGCATACTGGTTCGCGATGAAGAGCAGGGGAGCTACAGCTATGAACATTAACACTTTGAAATACTTAACCAGGCAAAGTTTTATTTCTCTCAGGCGGAATCGCTGGCTGGCAGCAGTTTCGGCGGGAATGATAGCTGTGTCTCTGGCCATTGTGGGTGGATTTTTCCTGTTAGCCGTTAATGTGAACCAGTTTATCAGCAATATTGAATCTAACGTAGAGATTGCCGTATTTCTGGAGGAGGGCGCCGATATTGCCGCTGTCGAAACCGGTTTAAGTGCACTAACCGGCGTCCGGGATCTAAGTTTTGTTTCCCGGGATGAGGGTTTGCGGGAGTTTTCAATA
Source organism: uncultured Syntrophomonadaceae bacterium (assembly GCA_964646795.1). Classification (GTDB taxonomy): domain Bacteria; phylum Bacillota; class Dethiobacteria; order PWVN01; family PWVN01; genus CAZYHL01. Next base: position 1,989 of record CAZYHL010000126.1, on the reverse strand, counting down.
ACCTTAGGAGACAGCAACCTGTTAAAAGGCCTCGAGGGGGAAAACAATCCGCTGCCCGATTTGTTCATGGTAACGGCGCACGAAGCGGAGTTTGTACCGGAGCTGGCGCAGGAGATCAGGGCGGTTGCCGGTGTGGAGCAGGTTGATTATGGCGAAGAACTCGTCAGCGGTCTTTTGAAGCTGACGGGCTGGCTCAATACCTTTTCGTTATTTGTCAGTGCTTTTCTGGCAGTCTCGGCTGTTTTCCTGATTATAACCACTATTCGCCTGTCTGTTCTTTCCAGGCAGGAAGAGATCAGTATTATGAAATATCTGGGGGCCGGGGATTGGTTTGTCCGTTTACCTTTCCTGTTTGAAGGCATCCTGGTGGGGTGGACGGGAGCCTTGGCGGCGCTGCTCGGCCTTGGTTTCGTTTACCATCGTTTAGCGGCAGGACTGCTGGAGGAAGTGGTTATCTTCCTTTTCCAACCTATAACAGCCCCGGAAAAGCTGCTACCCATTTATGCCGGGATTATCATCCTGGGCACGATAATGGGGGGAGTTGGCAGCATTATTTCCATCAGGAGATTCTTGCGCGTTTAAAAAATTGTGCTGGAGGATGATAACCGTGGGGCGCCGTTATCAAATACTGTTGATAATAATTGGCCTTCTTACCTTAAGTTTTGGGCAGGTCGCTTTCGGTACCGTAGATTATCAAGAAAAGGCCGACGAAACCCGTGCGGAAATCAGCGACCTGGAAGCAGCTATTAAAGCCCTCGAAGCAGATATTAATAAAAGGCAGGCCCGTCTGGAGGAAATAGCCGCAGAGCTGGCATTGTCGGAAAAGCAACTGTTGGAAGCGGAGGCGGAGCTAGCCGTATGTGAGGCAAACCTGGAGGAAAAATTGCATGCTTTTGGCGGCCGCCTTCGCAGTGTCTATATTAGCGGCAGTTTTTCCTACCTGGACAACCTTCTTAAGGCAGAAAGCTTTGGCGACTTATTGGTGCGGCTATTTTACTTAAAAAAAATCTTTCAAAGGGATGCCGGCCTTGTTGACGGCGTCAAGCAGGAACAAGCCGCCCTGTTGGAGCGGCGGGCAATCATAAATACGCATAATGAAAGCCTTCAAAGCCTGAGATATGAAGCGGAAGCGGAATATCAAAATCTGCTGGATAAGCGAAAGAGCAAGGAGGTTCTTTTGGCCGAAGCCAGGGATAAGCTGGCGGACGAACTGGCCCGGATATTTCCCCAGTCGGAAAGAAAACCTGTATATGGTGTCGTTATAGACAATATTCAGCAGGCTAGGCCTCAATCGGGACTTGCCCGGGCAAGCGTCGTTTATGAATACGAGGTGGAAGGGAAAATAACCCGCTATCTAGCTCTTTTTGCGGATTTTCCTACCAAGGTGGGCCCGATCCGGAGCGGCAGGGTTCAGAACACGACCCTCGCATTAGAGAACGATGTCCACTTCATCTTTGCCAGCGGCGGCTCTGATATTCTGGATATTGTTGACACCTGGGGCCTCAAATATACAAATGCCCTTTATTCTTCCAGCAAGAGCCTTTACCGGGATCCTGCCCGGCGGGCGCCGCACAATCTTTATATTAATTTGGCTACTTTCGGCAAAGAAAAACCTTCCGGGGAGATAATCGTCAAGCCGGTCCAGTTAAGCAGGCAGGGAACCCCCGGAGCATCCGTCAGCCTGGAATATAACTCCACTACCAGGGTCAAATACCAGTACGTGCCTGAAATAGGCGGCTACCGGCGCTATCTTAACGGTAAGGTCTATAAGGATGCGTCGGGTCAGGAAATCATTGTTAGGAATCTGATTATCCAGTATGCTCCCCATAAGAACGATGAACGGGGAAGACCAATGGCTGATCTAATCGGGACGGGGGTAATTGATTTTTATTGCCAGGGCCAGTATTTCCAGGGCAGTTGGCAGAAATCGTCTGCTGCAGCACCTACCCGTTTCTATTATCAGGACGGCCAGGAAATTGAACGTATTTC
>CAZYHL010000125.1:0-5762 GCA_964646795.1 uncultured Syntrophomonadaceae bacterium | reverse complement strand
CTGCCAATCCCTAACCTCAATCATGATTCCAGATGGTGTCACTAGCATTGGCGATTATGCGTTATCAAACTGCCCATCTCTGACATCCATAGAGTGTCACTAGCATTGGGAAAGGTGCATTCTCATATTGCACTTCCCTAACCTCCATAGTGATTCCCGAAAGTGTCACTAGCATTGGCGATTTTGCTTTCATAGGTTGCCCATTCCTAACATCCATAGTGATTCCTAATAGTGTCACTAGCATTGGAAAAGGTGCATTTTTTGATTGCCAATCCCTAACATCAATAAATGTAAATAATGATAATAGTAACTATTCATCCGTTGATGGCGTTTTATTTAATAAGAATAAAACAACGTTAATCAAGTATCCATGTGGAAAGTTAGAAAACGTTTTTGTGATTCCCGATAGTGTCACTAGCATTGATGGTTACGCATTCAGAGGTTGTTCGTTCATAACCTCAATCGTGATTCCAGAAGGCATCACTAGCATTGGCGATTGGGCATTTTATTATTGCACTTCCCTAGCCTCAATCGTGGTTCCTAGTGGTGTCACCAGCATTGGTGAAGCCGCATTCAGAGGTTGTTCGTCCATAACCTCAATTGTGGTTCCTATTAGTGTCACCCTTATTGGCGATTGGACATTTTCTTTATGCTCGTCTCTTACCATTTATGCTGAAGCAAGTAGCAAGCCATCTGGGTGGAGCGATAGATGGAATTCTAGTAATCGCCCAGTCGTATGGGGTCATACTAGTTGATTTGCTTTAAAATATTACTTTCTTCACATAATCTTTGTGAATGGTTGCGCGAATAATCAACCAGTGCAATACATACGTTGCCTAGTGGTGTCCTTTAACAAAACGCAATCACTTAAAAGCTGATACCACAAAAACAAAACGAAGAGGTAGAGATATTTGCTGCACTCATAATAAGAGAAAATCTCTACGTATAACTGAGATTACTCTGGTTATTGTTTGATTGAGCGAGACAAATTATTAATTTAAGATAGATTCAGAAATAATCATTCAAATACTTTATATCGAGTTAAATCAATTTCATCAAAAGGTACTTGAGTCTTTCCATCAATGATTTTATATCTTTTACCAGAAGGGCTTGTTAATACATCACCGATCTTAATATTAGAAATAACAGGTAAATAAAAGTAAAAAACATCGAAACCAGTCGGATAACTTTCAACAGTTAAAATCATATATTTTAGTTCTTTAGTCATCTTTACCTACTTAATTGAATCGTTATATTTGATTGTATACTTAAAGCGTTAGTATTGCTAATGATATGGTTCAAGATGTATGAGCTTTTTTTCAACTTAGCGATTTAATATCTTATTAACCAAGAGAACTTGCTTTTTTAATTTTCTTTCAACACTTTGCATTATTTGGCCTTCTTACTAAATCAATAAATCATAAGACAATTAATTTTACTAGAATTGGTAGCATCGCACATCAAAAATACTTCATTGATGCAAAGACAGTATCATTTCGTTATTAGATTAATCTTTTGCAATGTATCTCTTTGCGCATAACTAAAAAATACCCACAGTAGTGTGAAATTAAGTCTGGTTCTTTATCTTGCACTTAACTTCATAAAAGAAGACACAATTAACGTCATCGTTGAAGATAAAAAGGAATAAATAGCTAGTATTTTTTTATGCCAATAGCTAATAATTTTTCATCATTTTTACTTTATTGAAGATAGTTTCATCATATTCCTTATAATTAATTTACTTCTCTTGCTCGTTTGTAACCCATTTGATAAAATCGATGTTACCTATATACTAAGAAAGAAAGAAATATGAAGTACGATGCAATAATAATTGGAGGAGGCCTTTCCGGACTGACAGCTGCCAGTCTTTTGGCAAAAAGAAAGCTGAAAGTTGCCGTCGTGGAAAAGAGTTACAACCCCGGAGGAGCCTGTGGCATATTTAAACGTGATCATGTAACCTTTGATCAAGGAGCGGCGATGATCTATGGCTTTGGCGAGTCTGGCTTTAATGCCCATCGTTTTGTTTTTAATTGTCTCGAAGAGCCAATCGATGTCATCAAACACGATTTATTGTATGTTGTTAATTATGATGGCCATCGAATAAATTTCTATGATGATGTCGATAAATTTGTAGAGGAATTATCTTCTATTTTTCCTAACGAAAAAGAAGGTATTCATCGTTTCTATCGTGACATGGCGAAGATGTATCAACATGTAATGGTGGAAAATCCTAGCTATGTTTCCGCGGATGAAACCGACGGCAAATCGGCAATAAAGAGCATGATAAAACATCCTCTTTCTTATATTCGTTTCTTAGGCTTACTTAACAAAAGTGCAAAGAAACTTTTGTCAAAATACTTTAAGGATCCTCAAATATTTAATTTTTTTGATAAATTAACTTCAACCTATTGCTATGCAACTGTCGAAGAAGCACCCGCTGTTTTAGCAGCGGTGATGTTTATTGACAATCATGTCGGAGGCAGTTATTATCCTGCTGGCTCAACCATCTTTCTTCCAGGAAAACTTGAAAAAGTCATAGAAGAAAACGGCGGAGACATGCTTTTAGAAAAAGAAGTGGAATCGATTGTTTTTGATCATCATAAACCGGTAGGTGTGAAGCTAACTGATGGTTCAATAATAAAAGGGAACTACATCGTGTATTCTGGCACAGTATGGAATTTATACGGAAAGCTCATTAACGAAAATGAATCTTCTAAAAAAAGACGGCAATGGGCCAAAAATCAAGTCCCAACTTATCCAAGTGTTGTTTTTTATAGCGTGGTCGATAAAAGTGTTATTCCAGACGACTGTCAGCCTTTAGAAATGTTAGTTGGAACGCCAGAACAACTCGATGAAAATGAAGTCACCGCTTACATCTTAAGCATTGATGATAAAACTTTATGTGGAGAAGACGAACATACCGTTATTGCGATTGGACCAACTTTTGAAAAATGGGATCCTTATAATAATAGCCAATACGAAGCGATGAAAAATAAAGAAATTGAAAGATTAAAAGCAGTTTTGGAAAAAAGATTTCCGGGCTTTTCTTCTAAAATCCGATATTGTGAATTGTCGACTCCCGCGACTATTGAAAGATATACCTTGAAAAATGGTGGTGCGGTGGCAGGTCCCAAGCAAATGCTTGGACAGCATATGTTCAAAAGATTGCACATCAGAAGCGAATGGAAAAACCTCTTTTGCTGTGGTGAATCCACAGTGATGGGAACTGGCACTCCTACCGTAACTGTCTCGGGGTTATCTGCTGCTAACGCAATATTAAAGAAAATTAATTTAGAACCATTTGTTTATAAAAAGAATATGAAGCAATTTGTTAATATTGTCGAAAAACCATTTACCGCTAATAACCTTTATAAAAGCTACAAAGATAGCGAAAAAGAAATCATGAGAAAAGCTAATAGGTGCCTATTTTGTGAACACCCTACCTGCGCTAAAACAGAACAGTTTAACGCTCGGGGAATTAATAGAAGAATCGCGGTTGGCAATTTCGTTGGTGCTAAGAAACTCATTATAAATGAATATATTAACCCAGTTAATTTAAAACAATACATGCATGACTGCATCTTAAACGCCAATAATTGCGAGCCAGTCGATTTAAAAGCAATCGTCGAATTTTTATTAAGTAATAATTATGAATCAAAAATTTGATGTCGTTGTTGTCGGGGCCGGATTAGCAGGCCTAACCGCCTCAACCTATTTAAGCAAATATGGGTATTCGGTTTTGCTCATTGAAAAATCAGCTAAAGTTGGTGGTCTTGCCAATAGTTTTATTCGTGACGGCTTTACTTTTGATTCTGGTATCCGAGCTTTTGAAAATTCGGGCATTATTTTACCGATGATTAAATCTCTTGGATTAGATATTAAATTTATCAATAATCCTGTATGTATAGGAATTGGTCATAAATGGGTATCTTTAAAAACAAAACCTGATATCGACAACTATGCCTTGATGCTTAAGGATTTATTTCCTGCTCATCAAAAAGAAATAGAGTCGATAATGAAAGAGGTCAAAATAGTCATGCAACAAATGGATGTTATCTATAAAATCGATAACCCACTTTTGTTAGATAAAATCAATGATCCAAAATACATTTTCAAAACTTTTTTGCCGTGGCTATTTTCATACCAAATTAATATTCATAAGGCCAGCAAAAGAAATGAACCAATTGAAGAGCACCTCTTAAAAATTTCCTCTAATAAATCCTTAAATGACGTGATTACTCAACATTTTTTTACTTCCACTCCAGCTTTTTTCGCTTTGAGTTATTTTAGTCTTTATCTCGATTACATATACCCTCTGGGTGGAACAGGTGTACTAGCAGAAAAAACTAAACAATTTTTCATCAGTCACGGAGGAGAAATATCTCTTAATAGTGAAGTGATATCAATTGATAATAACCAGCACACAATTAAACTTAAAGACGGTCAAACAACTACCTATCAGAAGTTAATTTGGGCAGCCGATCAAAGAAAGCTTTATCAAGTTTTAGCCGATAAAAAAATAGGAAAAATAGAAAAAATGAATCGAATTTGTGAAAATAGTCGTGGCGGTAATTCTGTCTTGACCTTATATATCGGATTAAATATCGATAGTCAGCAATTTCTTAATAAATGTGGACCACATGCTTTTTATACTCCAAGCCTCGAGGGGTTATCTTCTCTAAAACCTTGGCAAAATGTAAGCATTGAAAACGCCTACGAATGGGTGAAGGAATACTTACTTAAGACCACTTATGAAATTTCTATTCCAGTATTAAGAGATCAGAGCCTTGCTCCTAAACATAAAACAGGTTTAATTATTAGTACTGTTTTTGCTTATCAAGTCACCAAATATTTTTCTGACCAAAACTCTTATCAACAATTTAAGGATTATTGCGCTGACGAGATAATTCGCGTCATTGAAACAAACATAATGCCGGGCTTAAAAGATAAGATTGAATTATCCTTTATTTCTACTCCTCTGACAATTGAAAAAGAAACTGGAAATTTTGAAGGAGCCATTACGGGTTGGTCTTTTGATAATTCCATAATGCCATCCGAGAATCGCTTCAAAAAAATCAGAAATTCGATTAAAACACCGATTAAAGATGTCTATCAATGTGGTGCCTGGACCTTTAGCCCTTCTGGACTACCTGTTTCTATTTTGACCGGCAAACTCGCTGCCGATAAAATTAAAAAGGACATGCGGAGAAAAAAATTATGATAATGAAAATTGTTGATCTCTCAATTGTCATTGTTGGCCTTCTATTTTGCATCATTCTTTTTTATCGTTTTCCTCGTTTATCGAAGAAACAAAACGGCCAGGAAGAAGCAGGGTTTCTTTTGTCGGTGATTATTCCTGTTCGTAATGAAGAAAAAAACATTGCTAATTTGCTTAGCGATTTAAAAAAACAGACTATTGCTCAATTTGAGGTTATTGTTGTGGATGATATGTCTACTGACCACACCTATGAAGTGGCGAAGAGCTTTGATGTCAACGTGGTTAAAATTGAAGATAAACCTGATGATTGGCTTGGAAAATCATGGGCTTGTCAAAAAGGTGCGGAAGCTGCTCGGGGTCAAATGCTACTTTTTTTAGATGCCGATATTCGGCTCTTAGAGGATTCTTTACAAAAATTAGTGGATACTCAACAAGAAGTTAATACCACAATCTCAGTTCAGCCGTATCATAAAACCGAGAAATTTTATGAGCAATTCTCAGCCATATTTAATATCGTTCAAACCGCCGCTAATGGAGTTACTTT
>CAZYHL010000124.1:0-5799 GCA_964646795.1 uncultured Syntrophomonadaceae bacterium | reverse complement strand
GCGACGGAAATCTTTTCACGCCACCCGGAATGTTATGACTTACAGATGCGGCAACTGCTTTTTAACGGGACGGATCCTTTTAATTTTCCCCAGGTAACCTTCACGCCTACGGCGGAAGAATCCAAGCGGTTGAATGAGCTTAAGGGCGGAGCGATTATTATTTCCGCCAGCGGCATGGCTGATGCGGGCCGCATTAAGCACCACTTGAAACACAACCTCTGGCGCCCGGAAAGTACTGTTATTATGGTTGGCTACCAGGCGGAAGGGACCCTCGGCCGCCGCTTGACGGACGGAGAAAAGGAGGTGCGCATTTTCGGTGAGGAAATAGCCGTAAATGCCGAGATAGCTAATATCCATGGGTTTTCCGCCCATGCCGACCAGGAGGAGTTGTTGCGCTGGCTGAAGAAATTTATCAAAACTCCAAAGCAGGTTTACCTGGTGCACGGTGAAGAAGAAGCCATGGAAACCTTGGCCGGCTTAATCAGGGATCAGTTTGCCATATCTGTTCACATTCCCGATTATATGGAAGAAATTATTATAGAGAAGACCGGCACCGTAAGCCATATGCGAGATATCGTCAATCATTTAAGGGTTAAGGATATTTTCAAGCACTGGGAAGAAACGGCAGCGGCTGTTTCCCGGGAACTGGAGCGTAAAACAACTCAAGAGGCTTCCCAGGCTGAATTGGCGGAAGCGGAAAAGTTTCTTGAGGAACTCAAGAACTTTTTAGAAAAGAAGGCAGCTATAAAGCCGAAATTCAGGCAAGGCTTGAACAGGCGCGAAAATAAAGGAAGGGATCAGATTGGAGACAGGGGGCTTAAGAGGCGTTAATTTGCATATTGAGGAAATCTTGCCCCACCGTTACCCTTTCTTGCTGGTGGACAGGATTTTGGAACTCGTACCCGGTCAAAAAGCGGTAGGGTTAAAAAATGTTACCCGCAACGAGCCTTTTTTTGCTGGCCATTTTCCCGGCCGGCCGACAATGCCGGGGGTTCTCATGGTTGAAGCCCTGGCCCAGGTAGGGGCGGTGGCTCTCCTTACCATGGAGGAACACCGGGGCAAAATACCGCTTTTTACAGGCATTGACAAGCTTCGTTTTAAAAGACAGGTGGTGCCGGGTGATACGCTGCGCCTCACGGTAGAAGTCATCCGGGTCCGGGGCGCGGTGGGACGAGGCCGGGCCATAGCCGAGGTGGAAGGTGAATTGGCGGTCAAGGGCGAGTTGTTCTTTGCCTTGGCTGAAAAATAAAGTTTGACATTAATCCCGCCTATAGATTATTATTGTTCTGGGAAATTTAAACATAATACTCTTATCAAGAGAGGCGGAGGGACGGGCCCTATGAAACCCGGCAACCGGCCGAAAGACACGGTGCCAACTCCCGCAGAATGGTATCATTCTGGTAGATGAGAGAGGTTTTGTGTACTGTGAAAACCTCTTTACTCAAGAGGTTTTTGCTTTTAATGAAAGGAGACGGCAAATTGGCGCATAAACACCTTTTTACCTCGGAATCCGTTACGGAAGGGCATCCCGATAAAGTGGCGGACCAAATTTCCGATGCTATCCTGGATGCCATCATCGGAAAAGACCCCAGCGCGCGGGTAGCGGCGGAAACCTTGGTGACAACCGGGTTGGTGCTGGTAGCAGGCGAAATAACGACGGAGTGTTATGTGGATATACCCAGGGTTGTCAGGGAAACGATTAAGAATATCGGCTATACCAGAGCAAAATACGGTTTTGACGGTGACACTTGTGCCGTTATTACTTCCATAGACGAGCAGTCTCCCGATATAGCGCAAGGAGTGAATAAGGCCTTTGAAATAAAGGAAGGGTCGGCTTACCCGGAAGAGGAGTATGCCTGCACCGGCGCCGGCGACCAGGGGATGGTCTTCGGCTTTGCCTGCGACGAAACACCGGAGCTTATGCCCTTGCCGATATCGTTGGCTCATAAAATAAGCCGCCGCTTGGCGGAAGTAAGGAAAAAACGTTACCTCCCCTACCTTCGTCCCGACGGTAAATGCCAGGTAACGGTAGAATACGAAGGTAAAAGGCCTGTCAGGGTTGATACCGTTATCCTTTCGGCCCAACACCGGGATGACATCAGCCAGGTGCAAATCAAGGCTGATTTAATTGAACATGTGATCAGGCAAGTTATCCCCGGCCGGTATTTGGATAATAAGACCAAGTACTATATCAACCCGACTGGCCGCTTTGTGGTGGGGGGGCCTCAAGGAGACAGCGGGTTGACAGGCAGGAAAATCATCGTTGACACTTACGGCGGTTATGCCCGCCACGGCGGCGGTGCCTTTTCCGGGAAAGACCCCACTAAGGTGGACCGTTCCGGAGCATATGCGGCCCGCTATGTGGCCAAGAACATCGTTGCCGCCGGGCTGGCTGAAAAATGTGAGCTTCAGATTTCTTACGCCATAGGCATTGCCGGTCCAGTTTCCATTACTCTGGACACTTTCGGCACCGCCAAGGTTGCGGAGGAAACAATCACGGCTTTGATCAAGCGACATTTTGATCTTCGGCCGGCGGCCATCATCCGGCAGCTTACCCTCCGCCGCCCCATCTATTTGCAGTTGGCGACATACGGGCACATGGGAAGGATTGATTTGGATATCCCCTGGGAAAGAACCGATAAAGCGGCGATCATGAAAAAAGAAGCGGGACTATAAAGGATTGCTGCCGGCCTGAACAGGCCGGTTTTTTTAAGCAGGGAATTCTGGCCGGCTGTGGAAATAGTTAATAAAAACAATATGGAGGCCTTTTGTGGACAAGCTTCAGGGTACTTTAGAGCGTGTGACTTTCTACAGCAGCGAAACCTGTTACCTTGTGGGCAGGTTAAAAGTCAAAGGAGCCAGGGAACTCCTGACGATAGTCGGGGTTTTGCCGAACCCCGTAGCCGGCGAAATTTTAGACTTGCAGGGGCAGTGGACACAGCACTCCGAATATGGCAGGCAGTTTAAAATAGAAAAATTTACCCGCGTAGTCCCTGGGACGGCCGCCGGCATAGAAAGATACCTTGCATCCGGGGTTATCAGGGGTATCGGCCCGGCCACGGCCAAGCTTTTAGTTAACAGATTCGGCAAGGAAGTACTGGATATCATTGAAAAAGAGCCGGACAGGCTGCAGGAAATAGATGGTATCGGTGCCAAAAAAGCTGCCATGATAACCGAAAGCTTTATCAACCAAAAGGAAATGCAGCAAGTTATTCTTTTCTTCCAGGAATACGACGTCAGCCCAGCTTATGCCGCCAGGATTTATCGGGCCTTAGGCGAGGGGACGATTCCCCTGGTCAGGGAGGATCCCTACAGACTGGCGGATGAAGTATTCGGCATCGGTTTTAAGACTGCCGACATGATTGCCTGCAAGATCGGGTTGAGAGAAAACTCGCCCCAGCGGATCAGGGCTTCTTTGCGTTACCTGCTTTCCCGGGCCGCGGAGGAAGGGCATGTCTATCTTCCCGAAACGGAACTTATTGACAGGGCCGGGGAATTGTTGTCGGCGGAAGTGAGTGCCGAAGAGGAGAACCTGGTTGCTGCCATTAATGAGCAGCTAGCCGGCCTCCTGGCTGAACGGGAGATAATCAAAGAGAATATTAACGGAGCTACTGGCTACTACCTTGCCCCTTTCTTTTTTGCCGAACGAGGGGTGGCGGCCAAGCTCCGTTCCCTCAATTCAGGGCAGATAACCCTGGAAACAAGCTCCCTGACAGGGGAATTAAAAGCAATTGAAAAAGAATGCGGCGTCAAGCTGGCTCCCTATCAGGCCAAAGCGCTGGAAAAATCTCTGGCTGCCGGTGTCATGGTCGTAACAGGCGGCCCCGGGACCGGGAAAACAACCACGATCAAGGCTTTGCTGGCGCTCTTTAACCGTTTTCACCTGGAGGTTCTTTTAACGGCGCCGACCGGCCGCGCCGCCAAAAGAATGACGGAGGCGACAGGCCGGGAGGCCAAGACGCTGCATCGGCTTCTGGAGTATTCCCGTTCCCAGGAAGGAGGTTTTTATTTTAAGCGGAATGAAGAGCACCCCCTCAATGTCCATGTGGTTATTGTCGACGAAGTATCAATGGTGGATATCCTTCTGATGTATAATCTGCTCAAGGCTCTTCCGGCCGGCTGTAAGCTGATTCTGGTGGGTGATGTGGACCAGCTGCCTTCGGTAGGCCCGGGCAATGTGCTGAAGGACGTTATTGATGCGGGTGTCGTGCCTGTGGTCCGTCTGGAAAGAATATTCCGCCAAGCCCAAAACAGCCTGATAATCGTAAATGCCCACAGGGTAAACGGAGGCAGCCTGCCCTACAGGGAGAATGATAAGGACGGAGATTTTTTCTTTTTGGAAAAAGAAGAGCCTGCCCAGATTCTAGCCCTCATCCTCGATCTTTGCTCCCGCCGTTTGCCCCGCTACCAGCATTATAACCCCATGGAGGATATCCAGGTGTTGACGCCCATGCGGCGTACTTTGCTGGGGGTGGACAATCTCAACGCAGCCTTGCAGGAGCATCTCAATCCTCCTGCCGCCGCCAAACCGGAGATTAAGCTCGGGGGAGTGGTTTTCCGGCTGGGGGATAGAGTGATGCAGGTTAAAAACAACTATGATCTGGAGGTTTTCAACGGTGACGTGGGGCGTATCGTTAACATTGACAGGGAAGAGGGACAGGTGATTATAGCTTACCCCGACCTGAAGGGTCGGCGGGACATCATTTACGGACTTCAGGAAATGGAAGAAGTGGCCTTGGCTTATGCTACTTCAGTGCACAAGAGCCAAGGCAGCGAATACCCGGTAGTGATAATGCCTGTGGTTACCCAGCATTTTATTCTTTTACAGCGAAACCTGCTTTACACGGCCATCACCCGCGGCAAAAAAATGGTAATTATTATCGGCACCACAAAAGCTCTGGCTATTGCCGTCAAGAATAAAAAAGTAGAGGAGCGTTACACGTACCTTTCCGCCAGGCTTAGGGCATGACGGTGGTGCAAAAAGGAGAAACACTGCTGTGTTTGCGGCTCTGCTAAACTTAATCTTTCCCCCTGCTTGCCTGTTCTGCCGCCGCCCTTTGCTTCCCCAGGAGAGGCAGGCTTTTATTTGTATTGCCTGCAGTAAGAAAAAGCCGTTTTTCCAGCAAGAGGTTTGTCCTGTATGCGCCGCTCCCTTGGCTGCCGAAGGCTGCTGCCAACGGGAAGGGAGGAGTTATACCTTTACCGGAACCTTGGCACTGGGCCCGTACCAGGGTGAGTTAAAGGAATGCCTCCACCGCTTCAAGTACCGCGGCAGCCGGCAGCTCGCAGGGCCTTTGGGCGAGCTCCTGGCGAGAAAGATTTTGCTTGCGCCCTGGCACAGCCGGGTAAAGGGCATAGTGCCAATACCCCTGCATGCAAAGCGGCTCAGGGAAAGAGGCTATAACCAATCCCTGCTGCTGGCCCAAAGAATAAGCGGCGTGTTGGCTGTCCCCTTGCTGGATATCCTTGTTCGGATCAGGGAGACGCCGCCTCAGGCCGGCCTGTCCGGATACGAGCGGCGCTTCAACCTAAAAGGGGCCTTTGGCCTTAATAATAATGCCGCGCAGTATAAAGGCTTAGTGCTCCTCCTGGTGGACGATGTCTTTACTACCGGCGCTACCTTAGAGGAAGCTGCATCCCTGTTGGCGTTTTCAGGAATTGCTGCCGAAACCTATAATGCCGTGGTTGCCCGCTGAAAACCGGGGTTAGACCGGCAGCTCTTTCTTTTCAGTGCCGGCTGTGTTATATTTAGGGGGAGGTTTTCCCATGAAAGGAGAATGTTGACGTTGCTAACCTGCG
>CAZYHL010000123.1:0-5838 GCA_964646795.1 uncultured Syntrophomonadaceae bacterium | reverse complement strand
TATCCCATTTTCTATCAGTTGAACCAAGATTATATGTACTATCTACACTTGGATTAAAGTCACCGGAAAGAGTTGCTATTTCACCGCTTGGAGCAAAAGATAGATAACCCATCTGATCTGTTTTGATATCAGAATATACAGAACCGTCAGTAGAAGTAAGTCTTAACTGTGTTCCACCTGCACCTGCTAGAATATCTAATTTCTGATCAGGCCCTGTTGTCCCGATGCCAACGTTGCCAGACCCCTTGATTGTCATTACTACGTCAGATTCTGTTTTATAACCAGAGTTATACATTGAGTGAAAATCAAAATTCACACTTGTTCCGTCATATCTTGCTCCTATCGCTGCTACATTATTCGTAGCATCGTTCCATTTGATACTTTTCAAATTATTTAGATATGCTCCTCCCCACGAACCAGTTTTTTCTAAGGTTAATAATGAAATATTTCCATTATCTGAGGATGCGATATGAACCTTTGCCCCCGGACTTGTTGTTCCAATTCCTACATTACCACCGTTTGGATTTAAAGCTAGGTTTCTGAAAGAGCTTCCACTAGTGAATGCTTGAATTTGTCCATAATTTCCCGTCTGATTGTAATTAAGGTCAAGGTAATTGTTTCCACTTACATCACCTGCGGTATCTCCCAGTCTTATATGATTATTAGCACCAGATGATATTTCAAGCTTTGCAGTAGGAGAGGTTGTGCCTATTCCAATGTAGCCGTTACCCCTAAAAGAGATTGCATCATTCCAATTGCTAAGATCTGTAGTTGTTTGGAGTTTGAATGAACTTGTCGAGCCGTCAGCATTCAATAATCTCATCGCGTAACCTATAGAGTTTCTTGATAGTCTTAAAAGTTCTTTCTCACTTGCTCCAGATATAGATGAATCAATTTGTAAAGAAGCACTTGGATTATCTGTTCCTATCCCCACATTACCCGCATTTGCTCCTGTAACTAGGGCGTATTTTGTAGATGCGGTTTGGTCTGCAATATATATTCCATAACCAGTAATGGCATCTTTTAAATCACCAAGATAAAAACCATATGCCGTGTTAATAGTTCCACCGCTTTTATATGCTCCAAGTCTTATTCCATAAGAGTTAGTTACAGCACCGCCGGTATAAGTTGGACCAATGTCTAGCCCTACTGCTTTATTTACTATTCCATTTGAAATATTAAAATCTTGTCTTGATGATCTTAATAATTCCACAGTTTGAGTTGAAGACCAGTTAGCTTGTCCATAAAGTCCACTTAAAGCTCCAGTAGAAACAGTTCTATTTCCACTATTTTGAGCAATTCCCAATAAGCCGATATTATCGGTAGTATCTGATTTGTCAACACCAATTGTCATTATGGAGCGAGCTGCTATTTGAGTAGCAGTAGCAGATGTATTTGTAAATGCAACATCTAGTTTTCCTCCCGGACTTGTTGTCCCGATACCAACATTGCCAGTTGAAAATATTGCAGAAGGAAATGTTATATCTCCGCTGTCAACTTCAAGTTGTCCGTATGTGGTTGAATTTAAATCAGCTGTACCACCGCCGCCTAAGATTTTTACTCCATAGTTTTTATTAAAGTTACCAAAATATATTGAGCCTGCACCTGCGTTATTCCATCTTGACTTAACATTCCCTAGTCTGTCTCTAAATTTTAAAGTTGTATTACCTGAGGTACTATCTAGTTTGCCGATGTATACAATATTATTGGTTGTATCTACAACAAGATCACCAGCAGTTTGTGAAGCTAGTCCAGCAGATATATCTAGTTTTCCAGCAGGACTCGTTGTCCCAATCCCAACATTTCCATTAACATACAAATCAGCGGTTCCTGCATCTGTTGCCCCAATAGCTACATTGTAGGAGGTAGAATCAGGATATAGATTATCTCCTGATAATGACCAAGGACCTGCACTCCCTGAAACATCTGTCCAAGAGGCTAATCCGTCTGCATCTGAAGTTAGAACATAACCTGCTGCTTGTGTTCCGTCTATAATCTTAAGTTGTCCACTGTTTGAAATCGCAAATTTGGTAACTCCACTGGCTGATGCAGTAAAGATATCAGCTGATTCTGTCTGGTTTAGCATCATTAAGGCCTTACCATAAGTCGCATTGTTTGTAAGATACAATGCTCCGATTTCCGCAGATGATGGAGAAGATGTGCCAACTACGAGTTGGCCACTGATTGTTGCAGAATAGTTTGTGACAAATGCTTCAGAGTCTACAATGACATTACCCTTGTTGTATGTTCTAAGAGTTAAATCAGATGAATTAAAGGTTTCTCCTGCTTCCAAGTAAAGTGGGGCAGAGGACTTAATGTATGAAGAGGTAGCATTATTAAAGATTAAATCATAAGCCATTGAGACATCTCCTGCTGAGGTAAAGGAGGTAGGTAGATTTGAGGTTACTGAGGTTTCTGAGACAGAGAAAAGAGATGAACCATCATCTTTAACATTAAATAGATTTCCGATTGTACCATTAGCTCCGACATTGATAGAGAATAGATCTCCTGTTGCAGTTGTTGATGAACCTGGACTCCAATCAATTGCCATTAAACCACCAGAAGTTAAGGTAGTTGCTGTTGAGGCAAGGTAAAAGGCAGTACCTGAAGTTAAGGAATTGGCATTATAGGTTAATCCATTTGAAGTATCTCCTGTATAGTTTTGTGTCCAGGTGTATGCTCCCTGATTTAAAGTAAGATTATCATCTAAATCAAGGGTATCTTCAAACTTATTAAAGTCTAATGAATCATCATCAATTGATACAGATCCTAATGTATCCCAGCTAGCTAATCCATCTGCATCTGAGGTTAATACTTTACCTGCTCCAGGAGTTCCTCCTGTTATTTTAACCTGTCCTGCTACCTCTAATGCTGCATCAGGATCTGTTACACCGATACCGACATTACCCTGATAATCTATTGTGAGTCTATTTTGAAGTGTTCGAGAAGAATCAGCAACATCTATCCCGAATTTAGCTTTGCTGTACCCAGACCCAACTTCAGACCACATTCTAGCATTAGTAATACTGTTGTTTATGTTATACCACTCAATAGTATTTCTTCCTGTTCCCGTACCAGAAGGATTAGTTAATCTTAATGTAGTCGTGTACGCAGCATCAGGAGCTGCCTTATATATATCTAATGGAGCATTCGGATTTCTTATTCCACCAATCCCCACATTGCCGGTATTATCAATTACAAATTTAGTTGTTCCTGATTGAGAAGCTGTAAAGATTGGACCAGAGCTTGTTTGGTTTATTTGTACCAATGCCTGTCCTTGAGTTGATGTTGTTGCTCCACTTACACTAAGTACTCCTAGTGGAGAAGAAACACCGACTCCTAATTTACCGCTGATATATGAATTTTCAATGCCAGTTCTAAATGTTGTTGTTCCCCCTACTCTAAAGAACTGGTTTGTGTCTGCACCGCTATCGAAATAATTACCATTACCTCCACCACTCCAGCCAAGGTATACGCCAGAACTATTTGGTCCTTGAATTTGCTGAGCAATACCGGTAAAAATAAGACCACCGGTTGCTTTTGTAATTGTTACAGAATCAGTAAAGTAGCCAGTTCCAGCAACGTGTAATTTTGCCCCCGGATTTGTTGTTCCGATTCCTACATTCCCCGTATTTATCCAGGAGTTATTCCCAGCTGTCCCTGTTAACTTAATTAATGCTGATGATGTGGCAGTTGAGCCTAAAAGCATATCATCAGTTCTGTTAGTAGGTGATATGGCTTGACCATTTCTCTGCCAATATCCTTGTACTCCTGTTCCTGCTCCAACAATGTTATTTACATAGATATTGTTCCAATATCTAGAGGAAGATCCTAGATCTCTTGTTCCATTTGCCTCCGGTCCAATATTTCCTGCAACTTCAAGTTTAAAAGAAGAAGGGGCGGTTGTGCCAATACCAACATTTCCTGAATTTACAAAAGATACTCGCTCGTTTAAAGAATTATCAAGAATTGAAAGACGGTAGTTAGTTGTGGTTGTTCCAGCAGTTCTCATAACCATTCCCAAGCTACTATCTAAACCAGCATCATTAATATTTGCACTGAGCTTAATAGCAGGACTTGGATAATCAGCTCCGCCTGTTGATGTTGTTGCAACTAAAGCAAATTTCTCCCATGCTCCTGATACATCGCCAGGAAATGTTACTTTAACACCTGTTAGGTCATAATCATTAAAATTCGTTGGTATTCCACTAATGTCTATGCCGGTCACATTATTGGAAAGTGTTCCCGTGAAATCAATCTTAGCAGCAATTCCATCATTGTCCCTATTAATATGAAGTTTTCCTGTTGGGCTTGTCGTCCCAATTCCCACATTCCCTGAATTATCAATTACGAATTTAGTTGTTCCAGAAACAGAAGCGGAAAATATATCTCCTGAACCTGTCTGATTAAACGCAACTAATCCATTAGTTCCTGTATTTGCATTTACGGTTAATTTAGAAATTGGAGTACTGGTTCCGATCCCTATATTACCGGGACTGCTGGTATATAAATCACCAGAAGAGTTTAAAAGTAAATCAAAATTTTTCCATCCGGTTGTTTCTGTTAATCTAACAAAAATATTACCCGGGTTGCTTTCAACTCTTAAAACATTTCCTGTATCATTTCTAATATCTAGTTTATATGCAGGACCACTTGTCCCTATCCCAACCTTCCCACTTGATTCATCAAGGAATAACATTTCATCTGCTGCATCATTGTAGAATCTAACATCACCATAAGTATCTGTCATTAAGACTGCATTTCCACTTTCTTGATATACCTCCAATAGCGTTTGATCATCTGTTCCAACAGCTGATGCATCTACCCAATCAACACCTGTTGAGGTAGAGGAGAGAAGTTGTCCATTAGTACCAACACTACCATTAATATCAGTTAGAGTACTATTTAATTTTAAACTTCCATGAACTTCGGTGTTGCCAGAGCTTGTTATTGTAAACTTAGGAGTACCAGATACTGATGCAGTAAATACATCTTGTGATTCAGTTTGATTTAATATCATTAAAGCTTTTCCAAAGGTAGAGGAATTAGTTAGATACATACCACCAATGTTTGCCGGAGCAACACTTGTTCCAACCACCAATTGAGAGGATACAGTTGCAGAGTAATTAGTAACAAGGGCTTCAGAGTCAATTACCACGTTTCCTTTTTGGTGTGTTCTTAATGTTAAGTGAGAAGAGTTATGTATTTCCCCTACGTCTAAGTACAGTGGAGCACTCGATTTAATATATGAAGCTGTAGGATTAGTAAAGATTAAATCATATGCCATTGATACATCTCCCGGGGAGGTAAAGGAGGTTGGTAGATTTGAAGTTACACCTGTTTCAGAAACTGAAAACAAAGATGAACCTGAATCCTTAACATTAAACAGGTTACCAATGGTACCATTAGCTCCGACATTGATAGAGAATAGATCTCCGGTTGCAGTAGTTGATGATCCCGGACTCCAATCAATTGCCATTAAGCCACCACTAGTCAGGGTGGTTGCTGTTGACGCAAGGTAAAAAGCAGTACCACTAGTTAGGGAATTGGCATTAAGGGTTAATCCATTGGAGGTTGTTCCTGTATAGTTTTGTGTCCAGGTATATGCTCCCTGGTTTAGGGTAAGATTATCATCCAGATCAAGGGTATCTTCAAATTTATTAAAGCCTAGTGAATCATCATCAATTGATGCAGATCCTAATGTATCCCAGCTAGCCAGTCCATCAGCATCAGAGGTTAATACCTTACCTGCTCCCGGAGTTCCCCCTGTAATCTTTACCTGTCCTGCTACTTCTAAGGCTGCATCAGGATCTGTTACCCCGATACCGACATTACCAG
>CAZYHL010000122.1:4776-5858 GCA_964646795.1 uncultured Syntrophomonadaceae bacterium | reverse complement strand
TACCAGTTGCTGCTGACGGTCCTAGCCCTATCTTTGTTGGGGCTCTTGGTTCTCAGAAGCGCCACAGAAAATAACGCTACCGGGGATTCTCTTTATTTTGTGAGGAAGCAGATCATCTGGATTACGGTAGGCTTGTTTGCCTTGTTTGTGATAGTGTCGGTTGACTATGCATATTACGGCAAGTTTTCCCGTTACCTCTACGGCCTGAACATTATTCTCCTGGTCGTTGTTTTGTTCATTGGCCGTCAGGGAGGAGGCGCTATACGCTGGATTGACTTGAAATTTTTTGACCTGCAGCCTTCCGAACTCGCTAAAATCGTAATCATCATCGCCTTGGCTAAGCTGCTGGCGGAAAGGGAAGGTGAGTTTGAAAGTTTTGCCGACTTAGTTGTTCCTTTCGCCTATGTCCTTTTTCCCATGGCATTGATTTTTATCCAGCCGGATTTGGGTACTTCTCTGGTGTTTCTTGCTGTGCTTTTTGTGATGCTGTTTATGGGAGGAGCTCCTTTGAAACAGCTTTTTATGATTGCCTTTGGCGGCTGCGCCGTGGGAATGCCACTCTTGTGGCAGTTCTTGAAGCCCTATCAAAAAATGCGGCTGATAGTATTTATAAACCCGGAAATAGATCCGATTGGTTCCGGTTATCAGCTCCTGCAGTCCATGATAGCTATCGGCGCCGGAGGCGCAACGGGTTACTTTTTCAGGACAGGGGCCCTCATGCAGGGCTCTCAGAGCGGACTGAACTTCTTGCCTGCCCAATTTACCGACTTTATTTTTTCTGTTTTGGGAGAGGAATTTGGTTTTGCCGGGGCCGCCGTCCTGCTGCTCCTGTTTTTTTATCTTATCTACAGGATTATCAGTATTGCCTCCTTGGCTAAAGATACTTTTGGGACTCTTATCTGTGTGGGGGTTGCGGCAATGTTAATATTCCAGGTTTTTGTCAATATCGGTATGACCGTGGGTATCATGCCGGTTACGGGGTTGCCTCTTCCTTTTATGAGTTACGGCGGCAGTTCTTATCTGATCAACATTATGAGTATCGGTTTAGTCTTGAATGTGGGTATGCGCCGGCAAAAAATCCT
>CAZYHL010000122.1:0-4766 GCA_964646795.1 uncultured Syntrophomonadaceae bacterium | reverse complement strand
GTGGTCATAAGCGCCGTATATTGACAGGAAAAGGCTTTGAGCGACTTGAGCGAAAGGTTCTTTTTTTTTTGCATAATAATTATCATGCTTAAATATACATGATTAAGGACAACCCAAGGGGGTATAGTCATGAAAAAGAAAGGCCGGCCGGCAGTACCCAGGGCCAAGTTGAGGGAAAAATACGATAACATCTTCCAGAGGGAGGAGAAGGAGGCAGATCCCTGGTCCCTTGAGACAGGCAAAAGAGAAGCAAAAAATTCGTGGGAAGCCTTTCCCTTCGTTGTTTTTAAGGAAATGCACGATCATATGTTCCCAAAACTCTTAGGCTGTCTGGCTGTTATCGTATTCCTGCTTTTCCTGAATGTACTCGATCTGCCGGTGACAAACAAAATCAAAGACCGGCTTTTAAACGTTGTATCCACGAACCTAGACTTTGCCGCTATCCCCGGCAAGGTAGAGAATGTAATCAGTTTTGTGCGGGAGAAAGGGATTTTTCAACCTGACGAAAGTGAAAACCAGGAACAGGACAACCAGGAGATGGGGTATCCGGTTCTTAATCCGACGGTTATCAGCGAGTATGGGATGCGGGAAGATTCAGAGGGAAGAACGGAAATGAATTACGGTATCGACCTGGCAGTTGAAGCCGGCTCTCCGGTACGTGCCGTTTTAGCAGGCCGGGTTATCCGGTTGGAGGATTACGACGGATCGGGGGTGGCTGTCATGCTGGATCACGGCAGCGGCCTCTCGACCTATTATGCCCGCCTGGAGGAAGTTAACCTTGAGGAAGATGACACGGTAAAGGCAGGAGATATGATAGGCAAAGTTAGCTCAGGCGGCGTCGAGGGAGAAGCATCATTTCTGCACTTCGAAGTTTGGGTTGACGGACGTCCGGTGAATCCCAGTGAAGCCTTAACCGGCAATTGATGCGGGAGAACATAAGGTGCATCTAGGCAAAATTGCCGGAATCCCCTTAAAACTGAATATATTCTTTCTCATCTTAATGGCGGCAATGACCATGGGAGGATTTTGGCTGGAAACCCTCCTGATATTTTTTGTTGTCTACCTGCATGAGTTGACGCATACCATTGCCGCCCGCAAGATAGGTATTGAGGCGGGTGAAATCGAACTTCTGCCCTTCGGCGGAGTGGCCAGGATCGATGATGCTCTGGAATTGGATCCCCGGGCGGAGAAGTACGTAGCCTTAGCCGGTCCCCTTTCAAATTTTATCCTGGCCGGCATCGGTCTGGCTGTCTATGCTAACGGTCTATATGCGGGGGAAAGCCTTCTCTTCTTCGTGCGTTTTAATCTTAGCCTGGCTTTTTTTAATTTGCTTCCCGCCTTCCCCCTGGACGGCGGCCGTCTACTGAGGGCTAACCTGGCTCCTGTAATCGGGTTTAAAAAAGCGACATCCCTTACTCTTGACATATCCAAAGGTATAGCTTTGTTGCTACTTCTGGCCGGAGCTATCGGCATGGCAGTGGGATTAGGTCACCCTGTTTTGCTTTTTGCAGGGCTTTTTTTGTTCTATTCTGCCCGCAAAGAAGAGCAAAGAGCCGTTTACCAGTTTCTGCGCTATTTACTGAGAAAAAGGGAAGAAATTGAGAAGGGGAGAGTCCTCGCCGCTGTCTTTATTACTGCCAGGGAAGATGCGGCATTAAAGGAAATCCTGGCGCAATTTATGCCTCGCAAATTTCACTTTATCCTGGTCTTAAACAGATCTCTTGAAGTAATAGGGGAAATAACGGAGAAGGAAGTGATTGAAAAAGCGCTGCGGGAAGGTATTTATATCAAAGTTAAAGAATTACTAAAACGATAACCTCAAGCAGCAGAGCATACAATGAGGTTGTTTTGGGTGAAAATAAGAAGGAAAGGAGGCCTAGCTTCATGTCCTCATTAGAAAAAAAGGTAGAGAAAATATTGCTTGAAGTTACCAAACCCACTCGTTATTTAGGGCATGAGTTAAACAGCGCCAGGAAAGACCACGCCAAAACAGCGGTCAAGGTTTTGCTGGCTTTTCCCGATGTTTACGAAGTGGGTATGTCGCACTTAGGTTTAAAAATACTCTACGACGAAATAAACAAGGAAAAGGACAAGCTGGCGGAGAGAACCTATGCTCCCTGGCTTGACATGGAGGAAATAATGAGGCGGGAAGACATACCCCTCTTTTCCCTGGAAAGCAAAATGCCGGCTAAAAGTTTTGATGTTATTGGTTTCACCTTGCAGTATGAATTAAGCTATACCAATATTCTAAATATGCTTTCGCTGGCAGGGATACCTCTGAAGGCGGCGGAAAGAGGTGAAGATTGCCCCCTGGTCATCGGGGGCGGCCCGGGAGCCTTTAATCCTGAACCATTAGCCCCCTTTTTTGATCTTTTTCTGCTGGGAGAGGGGGAAGAAGTTTTTCGCCGCCTGCTCGACAACTATGCGGCTCATCTTAAAGACGGCGGCGGGCGGGAAGCTTTTTTGTTGGCAGCGGCTCAGATAAAAGGCTGTTATGTGCCGTCATTGTACCGGGATATTTATAGTGAAGGCGGAGATTTCCTGAAAACGACTCCCGTAAGAGAAGGAGTTCCTTCCCGGATTGGGAAGGTTTTTGTCCGGAACTTAGACCAGGCTCATTTTCCTGAAAAGTATTTGGTACCTTACATGGATATTGTCCATGACAGGATTATGCTGGAACTGTTCAGGGGCTGTACCCGGGGCTGCCGTTTTTGCCAAGCGGGTATGATTTACAGGCCCTTAAGGGAGCGATCCCTGGCAGTGTTGAAAGAGCTTACTCTGAAGCTGGTGGAAAACAGCGGTTATGAGGAGGTTTCTCTTTCCTCTTTAAGCACCGGAGACTACCCGGAGATAAAAAAATTGCTGCAGGAGCTTTCTGAAGCGACGAAGGATTTAAAAGTTAATTTTTCTCTGCCGTCCCTGCGTATCGATAACTTTTCCCTTGAACTTGCCCGACAGGTACAAAAGATAAGGAAAAGCAGCCTTACCTTCGCCCCTGAAGCGGGAACCCAACGGCTCCGGAACGTGATTAATAAAACTATTGAAGAAAAAGACATATTATTGACGCTGGAAGAAGCCTTCAGAAGCGGCTGGCAGAATATTAAGCTTTATTTCATGATCGGCTTGCCGACAGAAACGTCAGCCGACCTGGAAGGGATAGCAGTCCTTTCTAAACGCTTAAGCAGCATGGGGAAAGCAATTGCCGGCGGCAGGGTGCGAATTACAGTTAACACTTCAACCTTTGTCCCTAAACCGCATACGCCTTTTCAATGGGTGAGACAAATAAATAAAAAGGAGATGCAGGAAAAACAAGCTTTTTTAAGAAAACAATTACAAAACAAAAGCATTAAATATACCTGGCATGACCCGGAAAGCAGCTACCTGGAAGGGGTGCTTTCCAGGGGCGACCGGCGTCTTGCGGGGGTAATCCTCAGGGCTTTTGAACTCGGATGTAAATTTGACAGCTGGCGGGAACAGTTTGCTCCCGAGAAATGGCAGCAAGCCTTCACGGATACGGGAATCGACCCGGATTACTATACGGCCGCCAGAGATGTTAAGGCTCCGCTTCCCTGGGACCATTTGGACAGCGGTGTTGCGAAAAAGTATCTCGCTCGGGAATACCGGAAAGCTTTGGCGGAGGAAACAACGCCCGATTGCCGTCAGGGATGTCTTGGTTGCGGCATAACGGCAGCGGAGGTGAATTCACCGTGCGGCTTAGGTTGAAATACACCAAAGAAGGCCCATCCCGCTTTTTGTCTCATCTGGACATTGTGCGGCTTTTTAACAGAGCCCTGCGCAGGATTAAGGCGCCCGTTCTTTATTCTCAAGGGTTTAATCCCCAGCCTCGTCTTGTTTTTTCACCGCCGTTACCTGTAGGAACAGTCGGCATGGGAGAATATCTGGACATTTGGCTGGAAAAAGAGATGAATGCCGCAGAAATAGTCCTTGCTCTAAACGGAACTTTGCCGCTCGGCATTAAAATTATTGCGGCAAAAGCGGTACCAGAAGACCGGCAATTCTATCCTTTGGCCGGTGTTGACCTTTTTCTTTACAGTGTTATTCTTAAGGAGGCGGAAAAGGATAACGCAAAGGCTGTCATCGAGACTATCTGCCTGGGCCGGGAATTCAGAGGCCGTAAAAAAACAAAACAAGGTTTTAAGGAAATTGATTTTCAGCCTTATATGACTGATCTCACTCTGGTTGAAGAAGGAGGGGGCTTGACATTAAAAATGCTTGTTGCCTTTGATAAAAAAGGTACTGTCCGGCCTGATGATATTTTGACGGCTATGGGGATAAGCCCAGCCGGGAAGCTTATTAAAAGGGAGGAAATGTTTTTCAGGGAAGGCGATGTATTAAGGACGCCCATGGAATCGTAAGGAGAGACGAATTTAATGGAAAAGCAGAAACAAATAGTAGTCAACTGCAAAAACAAAGATACCAGGGTAGCGGTCCTCGAGGATGATATGCTGGTGGAAATCTACTTGGAACGCCCCGTTAGCCAGCGAGTGGTAGGGAATATCTATTGGGGGGTTGTCGAAAACGTTCTGCCCGGTATGCAGTCAGCATTTGTCGATATCGGCCAGGAAAAAAACGCTTTTCTCTACATAGATGATGCCCGGGTAAATAAAGCGGTAACAGGAAAACCTGCTATTGAAGAGCTGCTCCATACGGGGGACAAGATTTTGGTGCAGGCGGTTAAAGAACCATTTGGCAGCAAAGGCGCCAGGTTGACAAGACAAATCACCCTCCCGGGGCGTTATCTTGTT
>CAZYHL010000121.1:2685-5868 GCA_964646795.1 uncultured Syntrophomonadaceae bacterium | reverse complement strand
CCGTCCAAAGTGCCGCCTACTTTGCCCAGGGAGCCATCAAAACCCTTGACGCAACCAATACTGTTTCCCAGATCTGCTTTGGCAGCGAAGCAGGAGATATCGACCCCCTGAAGCAAATCGCCCGGTTGTTGCATGATGAAAGCCCTCTTTTTAAAACCTCTTTGAAGAATTACTTGCGGCTTGGCCATTCATACTCAACTGCATTATCCCGGACAGTTGCCTGTTTAACCGGCAACAGTGATGCCGACAGCTTAATTAAAGGGCCAAACAATATTTTGGGAATAGAATACCTGCGAAATTTATGGGCAATTGGGTCAACCATCGAAGCTTTTACTATTGCAAGAAGAGGTACGGGACATCATTCCCCTGAGTTAGCAGTAAATATTGCCAGTGCGACGGCTATCAGGAGAGGAATCAGGGAAGGAAAAGCGGCAAGCGCTTACCAAACAGTACCGCCACCGTCCTTGAAAATTATCAGGCGGGAAACCAAGCTAAGAAGAGGTCCGGTCTTTTGGGAAAAACTTGACATATCTCTGATGACTCTTTTACGAAGGTCTTCGCTGAAATACTTGGAATCTCTGCCCGGCATGGAAACAGGGCTGGCAGCCAGGTTTGCCAGAGCTGCCGGCAGCGCGAGCAGCCTGACGGAATTTTTGGAAACGGTAAAAACCAGGCGTTACCCAACTCCGCGCCTGCAGCGCATCTTGATTTATCTTTTGCTGGACATAACGGCGGAAACCTTAAAAGCCTATAATGCCGCCGGGCCAAGGTATTTAAGGATTTTAGGCTTTTCCCGCCGCGGCCGGCTGCTGCTGAGAGAGCTCAAGCAAAATAGCTCTCTGCCGCTGATTATTAAACCCTCTGTTTACCTGCATAAAAGCGAAGATACGCTTGGCAAAGAAATGCTGCGGCTGGATATCAGGGCTCAGGATCTTTACAATCTCTTGTATGCCG
Organism: uncultured Syntrophomonadaceae bacterium; assembly: GCA_964646795.1. Taxonomy (GTDB): domain Bacteria; phylum Bacillota; class Dethiobacteria; order PWVN01; family PWVN01; genus CAZYHL01. Next base: position 4,914 of record CAZYHL010000121.1, on the reverse strand, counting down.
ACCCGGCTTCAAGAAAAGGCGGGCAGGATTTCTTGAACAGCCCTCTGAGAATTTAATTTTTCCCTTCCCTTTGACTCGTTTCTGCTTCCAAAGTCTTAAGGTAATCCAGAACATCTTGCAGTTTTTTTATCGAAACGAGCTTTATTTTTTTTGCAGCTTTAAATGCTTCATCATAGTTCTCTTCGGGAACTAAAAATATTTGTGCTCCCGCTTTCTCCGCCGCAATCACCTTTTGTTTTACTCCCCCAATAGGCCCAATATCCTCGTTTAAATCAACGGTCCCTGTCCCGGCTATTCTCTTCCCGCCTGTCATGTCTCGAGGCTCAAGTTGGTTCATTATTTCCAGAACAAACATCACCCCGGCGGAAGGCCCGGATATACCCTCCGTATTAATCTCTATGTCCAGCGGCAGATTTGGCTGCCAGAGGGTTCTGACCAAAATCCTCAAAGCGGCTTTATCTTCTTCCTCGGTATGAGTGACGGTCTTAAAGGTCTCCCTGAAAATTTCTCCGTTTCTTTCAAAGGATAAAGCAACCTCATCCCCGGGATTCCTTCTCTGAATGCGGCCGATAAGTTCATCGGTCACGGTAACCTTTTCCCCGTCCACTTCCTTGATAATATCGTTAGGTAAAAGAACTTCCCGAGCGGGACTGTCCGGCAGAACCTCCTCCACCAACACTCCTTCGCTTTCGATAGAAACGGTATAACCTGCCCTTCTCAAGGCGAGAGTTTTGGCAAGGTCCTGACTTTCTTTCATCCAGAGCTGCATTAATTCATTGTACTTTTGCTGATCCATCCCGGGCGGAACCACGCTTCCCAGCGGCATAACTTCCACAGCGGGATGCAGCAATCCGTAAATCAGCAAAGGCCAAGTTGCCCGCTGCTGGGATACCGTGACAAGCATGAACACACCTTCATCCTCTCCCGCGGCAGCCGGGACATCAACAAAATCTTTTAAATCTTGAGCGCTTCCCGGGCTTAACAAATAATAATTGGGTTTGACAAATAACAAAATAGCTGCTACAACAACCAGGATAAATATTTTAAACCTTTGGATTTTATTCTTCATTAACCATTCCTCTTTCAAGCTTTTTTTTAATTTCGGGCAAGGCTTCCCGGGCAGCTTTCTCCCCCTGGGCTACCGCTTCATCCACCTTATGGTATTGAGCTGAACCTACATTCGTGAGGTCGGGACAAATGATGATGTCGGCAGGGGACATCGTATGCTTTTGAATTTCCCGTGACATAATATCAAAAGTCTGGTTAATGACATCGAAAATATTGCCGGTTTTCCTTTTTCCGATATAGACACCGACATCAACGGCCACAATCAAGTCGGCTCCCATCTCTTTTACTATCCCGACAGGAACCCTGTTCAAAACACCTCCGTCTACCAGCAGGTAATTTTGCCATTCAACGGGGGGGAAGATGCCCGGAATGGATATTGTCGCCCTGACGGCGTCCGCCAAATTGCCTTCACTGATCGTAATGTTTTCACCGGAATAAAGATCTGTAGCACTAACGGCAAAGGGGATTTTCAAGTCCTGGAAATTGCAGTTCCTGGTCAAGAAATGCAATATTTGTGTTATTTTTTCCCCGGCTATTATACCCATCTTGGGAATTGTTAAATCGAACCAAAGCCTTTTTTCAATTTTTTTAGCCAGCCGCTGCATCATTTTCAGGTTCATACCGCTGGCATAAAAAGCGCCGATTAACCCTCCCATACTGGTTCCGGCCAGGTAATCCACCGGAATCCCTTCCGCTTCAAAAACTTGCAAAACGCCTATATGAGCCAAGCCTCTGGCAGATCCTCCCCCCAGCGCAAGACCAAGGGAGGGCCTCTCCTTTTTAACTTCACCCTCCATAGGCATATTCACCTGCCTTCCCAATATATATATATCATTAGAGTCTCAGAAATTCTTGGGAGGGAGCGCAACTTGTTTTACTTAATTGTCTTTATCCTCGCCGCAGTCCCACTGGCCTACCTTTTTAAAAAATATTTTTCAAGCCAACAGCAAGAAAAAACAGTCGTCTATATGCTTGGTTTTATCGCCCTGTGCCTTACTATCTCCCTGGTATTATACCCCGACGAGGCTTTTAACGCCGCTGTCGCCGGTTTGAATATATGGTGGAATATCGTTTTCCCCGCCTTGCTGCCTTTTTTTATAGCCTCCGAGATCCTCATGGGTTTGGGAGTAGTCCACTTCATGGGTGTCCTCCTGGAGCCTC
>CAZYHL010000121.1:0-2652 GCA_964646795.1 uncultured Syntrophomonadaceae bacterium | reverse complement strand
TGGTTCTTTTGTAATGGCCATGGGCCTGGCCTCCGGTTTTCCCATCGGTTCCTTATTGACCGCTAAAATGCGTCAAAACAACCTTGTTACACGTCATGAAGGCGAAAGGCTGATGTCTTTTACCAATACGGCTGACCCGTTATTCATGTTCGGTGCAGTAGCAGTCGGCATGTTCGGCTACCCGGCAATCGGAGCCACCCTTGCTCTGGCGCATTATTTATCCAGCCTTACTTTAGGTTTCATAATGCGCTTCTATGGTAAAACAGAAAAGGTAATAGCTGAGAATAAGCAAGACAAGGTGAATATCATTAAGCGAGCTTTCCAGGCGCAATACTCGGCCAGGAAAAAAGATAATCGCCCCATCGGACAACTCATGGGCGATGCGATAAAATCATCCGTAAACACCTTATTGCTCGTAGGCGGATTTATAATCCTTTTTTCCGTCGTCATCAGAATCCTGACGGTGCTGGGGATAGTATCCACCCTCAGTTCCGTCGTCTTCTCGCTCTTTAAACTTCTCGGCTTTGATCCCGGCCTCGCCCCGGCGGTTATAAGCGGCTTTTTTGAAGTAACTTTAGGCTGCCAACTAACCGGGAACGCTCCTGCCGCCATACCTATCCTGCAAAAGGTAGTCGTAGCCAGCTCGGTAATAGCCTGGAGCGGCCTTTCCGTCCATGCCCAGGTGGCCAGTATTATCAGCGAAACCGATATGAGCATTCTCCCCTTTGTTTTCGCCAGGATCATCCATGCTGTCTTAGCAGGTCTCTATACCTACTTGATTATGGGGCCCCTGTCTTTCCTTCTCGCCGGTTCCTTCATTGTACCTGTCTTCCTCAATGCGCCTCTCCTTGGCAGCGATCCGACTTTCTGGTTAAGGAGGACAGTCTTTGCCGGCCAAAGAGTACTAATCCTGCTTGCGGCAATGACATTAATTTCACTCACTATCAATGCCTTAAAGCAAATGAAGCAGCATTCTGCCTGAAATCATTCTTTTTGGGCATACTTGCCGGCTAAGTTCTTCAGCACCGGAGCCGGAACCAGTTTCCGCACGTCCCCCCCGTAGCTGGCGATTTCCTTGATAATGCTGGAGCTTAAATACGAATACTTATTATTAGTCATCATAAACATTGTTTCGACTTCTTCGCTTAGTTTGCGGTTTATCAAAGCCATCTGGAACTCAAATTCAAAATCTGATATCGCCCGTAATCCCTTCACAATTATTTTAGCCTTCTTTTGTTTAACGTAATCAATAAGCAGCCCGTGGTAATAATCCACTTCCACGTTTTTCATCCCTTTGGTGGTCTCTCTCAGCATTTCCAGTCTTTCTTCCAAGGTAAAGGCAGGTGTTTTTCTGGGATTATCCATCACAGTCACTATTATTTTTTCAAAAACCAATCCCGCTCTGACGATAATATCGATATGTCCGTTAGTAACGGGGTCAAAGCTGCCCGGGTAAATAGCAATAGTCAAGTTAATCTCCCCCTAACTCGTTAAGGTCTGTGTTAATACAGTCAGTGAAGTGTCCCCGTACCTTTTCTGTTTCAGCAGAGAAAAGGGCTGTCTGTCCAGCCAATCCTTATTTGCTGCACTGTGTTCGACAATTACCAGGCCGGCGGGATTGACCAGCGTTCCTGCCGCCAAGCTATGCAAAACTTCCGTCAGAAAGGGATACTTATAGGGCGGATCCAAAAATATATAGTCGAATACCTGCTTTTCCTTTTCCAATAGCTTTACTGCCTGAAACACATCCAGGAACAATACGGTTCCTTCGTTAGTGAAACCCGTACAAACCAAGTTTTTTTTTAATACCTTGAGAGCATCGCTACTTTTTTCCACAAAATAACAAGGATTTGCGCCTCTGCTGATTGCTTCAATGCCTACAGCTCCCGTGCCGGCAAACAGATCAAGGAAGCGGCAGCCGTTTATTTGAGGACCGATTATATTAAAGAGCGCGCCTCTTACCTTTGCGGATGTCGGCCGAAATTTATAGCCTTTGAAAGCAGACAGCGCATGTCCTCCGGCCCTCCCGGCAATAACTCTCACGCTAAATACCTCCAAAATGAGTTTATTTATCTAATTTTAGCAAGCTGAACCTAAAAATGCAAGGAAGGATAAAGATTAATGGTATAAATTACCACATAATAATTTATCATATTTTGTATAAAAAAAACCTTGCTGCCAATAATATTACCGACACAACAATATTTCCCCATAAGCTCTTCCTCCGGTTTCTCCTCTCCCGACCGACGGCCTCGAAGGAGGCCGTCGGTTAATTTTTCTTGCCGCACTTAAAAAGCGGACTTTATTGTCCGCTTTATATGTTTAACCAACTACTTTATTTAGGAGCTTGTTGAGGAGATTGACCAGAACCGGCCATCCTGTTTTCAGCTTCGGCTATCATCCTTTTTACCATAGTACCTCCAACATAACCATTCTGGCGGGAAGTCAAGTTACCTTTATCCCCATTGTAGTCAATGCCTAATTCGCCGGCTACTTCATTCTTGAATTTTTCCAGGGCTTGCTCAGCACCTGAAACAAGAGCTCTATTACGGCCAGTATTGTTTTGAGCAGGCATTATTGTTTCACCTCCTTTTTTCTGTTGTGTTTTTAGTATGACTCTGTAAAAAGCTTATATACTAGAAGTGTTTTCCT
>CAZYHL010000120.1:4527-5874 GCA_964646795.1 uncultured Syntrophomonadaceae bacterium | reverse complement strand
TTTATAACGGTATTCCGCATTTAATCGCACCGGTTATAACAGATGCTAAAAAAGCCGCTATCGCCCTGAAAAACGTCTTGCGGGAGATGAGCCGGCGTTATCAACTCTTTGCCAGGGAAGGCGTTAGGGAAATAACACGCTATAACCAAATTGTGCTGGAAGACGGTAAAGGAGAATACCTTCCTTACTACGTGGTAATTATTGATGAGCTGGCAGACTTAATGATGGTAGCCCCTTCGGATGTGGAAGACGCAATTGCCCGCCTCGCTCAAATGGCCAGGGCAGCCGGCATTCATCTGGTAATCGCGACACAAAGGCCGTCTGTCGATGTTATTACAGGTGTAATAAAAGCAAACATTACCTCAAGGATAGCCTTTGCCGTATCTTCCCATACGGATTCCAGAACCATCCTGGATGAAGGAGGAGCCGAAAAACTCCTTGGCAGGGGAGATATGCTCTTTTATCCTGTCGGCGCACCAAAACCTTTCAGGGTACAAGGAGCATTTATTGCGGAAAATGATTTGCAAAGCCTGGTAGAATACATTCAGAGCCAGGGGAAAGAGGCTGTCGTAAGCAGCGGCTTTATTGTTGAAGAACCTGAATATGAAACTGACAGCGAGGAGGACGAGCTTTTTCCGGAAGCAGTCAGGCTGGTAGTTGAAACGGGACAGGCTTCGATAACCCTGCTTCAAAGAAGATTGCGGATAGGGTATACTAGGGCTGCAAGGATAATTGATGATATGGAGGCAAGGGGGATAATAGGTTCCTTTGAAGGCAGTAAAGCCCGGGAAGTTCTGATTGAACCTGAAAAGTTAACTGATTTGTTTCACGATAAATAAGTAAATATTATCTGGGAGGTAAAAAGGATGCCTGATATTGGCAAAGTACTGAGGGAAGCCAGGGAAGCCAAGGGATTTAGTCTGAAAGAAGTTTCTGAAACGACGAAAATTCAAATTAGGTATCTTAAAGCACTGGAAGAGAATAATTTCAGTGTATTCCCGGGCGAGGTATACAGCCGGGGTGCCATAAAGAATTATGCGGAGACCATCGGGATGAATGCAGAGGATTTATTATTAATGCATAAAGAATTAAAAAAGAAGGAGGATACCGTTGAAACAACAAGGGAGACTGACCCTGTTCCGGAAAGGAAGACGGCTGGGGGCTTTAACTTCAAGCAAAAATGGATAAAAATATTGACAGCACTGGTTACTATTGTTTTAATAGCAAGTGTGTTCTATTTTTTTCTGAGTAAAGGGAATGATTCGTCTAATGGAGGAAACGGCACTAATATAAACGAAAATCAGAATGATGAGAATCAGAATGATGAGAATCAGAATGATGAGAATC
>CAZYHL010000120.1:0-4427 GCA_964646795.1 uncultured Syntrophomonadaceae bacterium | reverse complement strand
CGAATGATGAGAATCCGAATGATGAGAATCCGAATGATGAGAATCCGAATGATGAGAATCCGAATGATGAAATTCGGGATGATGAAAATCCGGAAGACGAGCAAAGCCCAGATGGGCAAGGGAATGAAATTCCCGCTGAAACAGCAGTGGAGGTTACCCTGGCTGACAGTAACAGCAAAAGCGAAAAGTACCTTGTAAAGAAAACGGCTAATATTATTTTGAGCATCAAAATTTTCGACAGATGCTGGGTAAGAGTTAAAGAAGGAGAATTAAAGCTCATATCTAAAAATTATAAGGCGGGGGAAGTCTGTCTAATCGAAAGAGAAAAGGAAATAACGGTTCGTTTAGGTAATCCGGCAGGAATACGGGAATTGAAAGTAAACGGTGTTAGCATCTCTGTCAGGAATCAGACAACCCCTTATAATATTATTTTTTCGCCGCTTAAATAATTAGAACCGCTTGGAAGTGGTTAAGTGAAAGAGTCAATCCATTTAATCTCATTGGGTTGCGCCAAAAACCTTGTTGACAGTGAAAACATTTTAGGCATTCTTAAAAAAGAAGGATACCGTTATACGCCGCAGGCAGGTAAGGCTCAGGTTATGATCATTAATACTTGCGGTTTTATTCAGGCTGCGGTGAAAGAATCCTTAAACGAGATAATGACAGCGGCAGAATCTAAAAGCACTGCGTCTATTAAGGTGCTGTTGGTTGTCGGCTGCCTAGCCTCCAGGTACAGGTATGAATTGCTTAGAAGGTTTCCCGAAATAGACGCCATTATATCTCCTGCCAATATTCAGAGAATAGCCTACATTATTAAGGAGTGCCTCGCAGGAAAAAAAGCTGCCAGTATTAAGCTGAATTATGATTGTCCGGCCCTACTCCCGCGGCAATTAACCGCTTCGCCTCACAGCGCTTACCTTAAAATCGCGGACGGGTGCAATCATAACTGCAAATTTTGTATTATTCCCAAGTTAAGAGGCAAGTACAGGAGCAGGCCGGTGGAAGCGGTAGTTAAAGAAGCCAGGGAACTGGCTGAGCAGGGAGCCAGGGAAATAATTTTAGTGGCCCAGGATACAACCTATTACGGCATTGATATTTACGGGCAGAGAACCCTTTCCAAGCTGCTCTATGAGCTGGCAGCTATCGAGACAATTAGCTGGATTAGGATTTTATACGGGAACCCGAAGCATATTGACGACACATTGCTAGCGGCGATAGCAGCCGAACCTAAAGTATTAAACTACCTTGATATTCCCTTTCAGCATGTTTCGCAGGCAGTACTTAAATCTATGGGTAGAGGCAATTTAAATGTGGCGCAATTTGTTCGCCGGGTTAAAAAGCAAGTCCCGGGTTTGGTTTTAAGAAGTACTTTTATGGTGGGTTTCCCGGGAGAATCAAGAATAGACTTTCGGAAACTGCTTGAATTTTTCAACCAAAGGCTTGTTGACCGGGCGGGCATATTTGCCTTTTCGCCTGAGGCGGGCACTCCGGCTGCCCATTTTCCCTTTCAAGTCCCTGCCGGGATCAAGAAAAAGCGTTACCACAAATCAATGCAGCTGTTAAGATTAATATCTCTGGAAAACAATAAGAAACTTTTAGGAAAAACGCTTGAAATTATGGTTGACAGAAAGAATAGCGGCTTCTATTACGGCAGATATTACGGACAGGCGCCTGAGGTTGACGGCGTAGTCCTGTTTAAGAGTCATAAACCGTTGCTGCCGGGCGAATTAGTACAGGTGCTCGTAACAGGGATTTCTCATTATGATCTAACAGGAGAGGTGGCAAATGACATTAGCCAACAAGATAACAATATTTAGAATACTATTAATACCGGTTTTTATGGCTTTTCTCCTGGCCGATAACCCTCTTGCTTTTTTGACGGGAGTTATTATCTTTATTATTGCCGCCAGCACTGATATTTTAGACGGCTATTTGGCCCGGAAGCAAGAAGAGGTAACGATCTTGGGTAAATTTTTGGATCCGCTGGCGGACAAGCTCTTAATAACCGCAGCCTTGATTTCGCTGGTATCATTAAATCTTTTAAATCCCTGGATAGCGTTAATAATTATCAGCCGCGAGATGGCGGTAACGGGCTTGAGACTTATCCTGGCATCGGAAGGGATCGTGCTGGCTGCCAGTAACCTGGGAAAAACTAAAACTGTTTTTCAGGTCATCGCCGTTGTTGCTGTGATAATTGAAGGCATTATGACTACAACTTGGTTTCAAAACAGCCTTTTCTCCTTTTTAACTAAATATTACCCATCGGGTTTTATGTCTTTCATTACTGTTACTACCGCCCTTATTCTAACTCTGTGGTCCGGTGCGGACTATTTCTTGAAAAACAAGAATGCGATCAAGAATTAATGCCACTCAGGTGGCATTTTTTGTTTTTGCGGCGTTAATTGTTGTATGTTATAATACGTTATGTAAACTAAAGGGAGAGGGATGAATTCCGATGCCCCTTAAAAAAGTGAAGTGGCCTTATGTCTTGCTTTTTTTTAGTGTTTTCATTGTTTCCTTTTTGGGCATAAAGCAGTGGTGGTACCAACATTTTGTTGAAATACCCTTTAATGAATCCCTTGCCGCTCTTCCGGGGGTGGAGGAAGCGGTAATTGAGAATAAGGATCATACTAAAGAAATCATAGTCACAGCCGAACAGGTAAAAGATCTGGCGGTATTTTATCATGATTTAGAAAAGATAGTGCGCTCTTATTACGGAGACGATTTCAGGCTGGTTCTTAAGGATAACCCTAATGAAATAACCAGGGATGCTTATGCTGATATCCATTTTGCCTTGCACGAAAGCATTGTTCAAGGAAATTTTGTTTTTCTGAAAAACCATGTAAGAGATACATTGGCGGGACATGGACTCGACAGTTATAAGCTAACGGTTTCCGAAGATAATGTGTATATTCAGATCCACCAGGGTTCCTCTTTCCTCTACCGGATAATTTCCAGAAATCTTCCCGTTAAAGGGGATGAAACTTTATCATGAAGGCTGAAATAATCATAGGCTTTGCGTCAGCCCTTGCTGTACTGCTGGTTATTGAAGGGATTAATCTTCTACCTGTGATTCTTATAGGAGGGCTGATTGTCTTTTTAGCTTATTCAATCTTTCAAAGGAATGGAGCTAAGAGCTTTATGCCCCTTAAGGATACGGGCAGCCGTATCGGTTTTGAAAGTATCGGCGGCCAAGGAACGGCCAAAAAAGAGCTTCTGGAAGCCTTGGAATTTATTAAGGAATACGAGCTTATAACGCGGATGGGAATAAGGCCTTTGAAAGGAATTCTTTTGAATGGGCCCCCTGGAACCGGGAAAACCCTTTTAGCCAGGGCTGCGGCCAATCACACCGACTCCGTTTTTTTAGCGGCTTCGGGAAGTGAATTCATAGAAATGTATGCGGGTGTTGGTGCGCAAAGAGTGAGAAATTTGTTCAAGCAGGCCATACAAAATGCTAGGCAGAAGCGCAAAAAAGGTGCAGTAATTTTTATTGATGAAATAGAAATTCTTGGCGGAAAAAGGGGGAGTCATTCCAGCCACTTAGAATATGACCAAACCCTAAATCAGCTGCTGGTGGAAATGGACGGTTTGAACGCGAGAGAAGATGTTAAAATACTCGTTATTGGCGCTACCAACAGAGCTGATATGCTGGATCCCGCTCTGGTCAGACCGGGCAGGTTTGACAGAATGGTAAACGTGGATCTGCCGGATTATGAAGGCAGGAAACAGATACTTGAACTGCATCTTAAAAATAAACCCTGTGACCACAGCGTATGCATCGATAAATTAGCAAAAGAAACCTTTGGTTTTTCCGGAGCGCACCTGGAAAGCATGGCTAACGAAGCGGCTATTTTGGCTTTGCGGGAAGGAAAAAAAGAAATCAATATGGCTCATTTCAGCGAAGCCGTCGAGAAGGTCATGATGGGTGAAAGGCTGGAAAGGAAACCTGATGAAGAACAACTCTGGCGTATTGCTGTTCATGAAACTGGTCATGCTATAATAAGCGAAAAAATTAGAAACGGTTCGGTTTCTTCTATAACTACGACATCCCGCGGCAGGACATTGGGATATATGCGTCAAATACCTGAAAAAGACAACTACCTGCACACCCGGGATTACCTGGAAGGGCAAATGGCTGTGCTTTTGGCCGGTTCAAAAGCTGAAGAGTTAGTCATCGGCAGCCGCTCAACGGGAGCTGCCAATGACTTTGAGCAAGCTTTAAATTTAGCGAAAAAGATAATAGCATCGGGCATGTCGTCTCTTGGTGTTGTAAGCATCGACAGTATTCCGGGGAAAATGCTGTATGAGAGCATTCAAAAGATCTTAAAAAATCAGGAAAATAAAGCAGAGAATATTTTAAACGGTTATCTGATAATCATGAAGGAAATAGCAGCAGATTTATTGAAAAATGAAAAGGTAACGGGAGA